>NZ_SRZM01000360.1 GCF_019402445.1 Brachyspira pilosicoli | reverse complement strand
TTTTTTTTATAGCATTTAAATTATTTTCTCTAATATCATTCACGATTTTCTCTCTACTATATAATTTGCAAGCTCAATTAATATATTTTTTGCCTCGTTATCATCATATACATTTAAATAATCTATAGCCTCTTTTGATGTCTCTATTGCTTTTTCTTTAGCCCCCTCAAGACCAAACTGTTTAACATAAGTAAGTTTACCCTCTTTCTCATCTTTACCCACAGTTTTACCAAGAGTTTCATTATCAGAAATTACATCAAGTATATCATCTTGTATCTGAAAAGCTAAACCAATAGCCTCTCCATATTTAGTAATATTTTCTAAATTTATATTCTCTTTCTCTGAAGCAATAGCCCCCACTCTCACAGCTCCTCTAATCATAGCACCTGTTTTTTTAGAGTGAAGTATTTTAAGCATATCAAAATCAATATCTCTCTCTTCATAATACAAATCTATAAACTGTCCCATAACCATTCCAGAAACTCCAGCAGCATAACTTATCTCATAAAGAAGTTTTCTTAAAGTTTTATCATTCACATTAGCATTGGATAAAATCTCAAATGAATGAGTAAGAAGTCCGTCCCCAACAAGTATAGCATTAGCCTCTCCATATTTAACATGCGTTGTTGGTTTGCCTCTTCTTAAATCATCATTATCCATAGCAGGCAAATCATCATGAACCAAAGAATATGTATGAATAAGCTCTAATGATACAGCTGGAATAATTGCTTTTTTATAATCTCCATTAAATAATTCACAGGCTAGGCAAGTTAAAATTGGTCTTAATCTCTTTCCTCCTGCATCAAGCGGATATTTAAGCATATCTAAAAAATTATTTTCTAATGAAATACTGCTGCTTTTAAAAATATTATTTATCTCGCTATCAATATCTTTTAATCTTGTATTCATATACTCTTTAAGATTCATTTTATTTATTCCTTACCACTTAATAATAAAATCATTATATAAAAAGAGATGAAAATGTAAAGCTAATATTAAATAAAAAAATTGTATTAAGTTTTTATTATAGATTATTGATTATTTAATTTAATACGATAAAAAATAGATAATAATATTTAATTTAAAAAATTGGAAACATTATAAAATGGAAAAAATCATTATAGAAACAGATAGGCTAATATTAAGAGAATTAAACGAAAACAGCAAAGAAGATTATAATAGTTTATGCGAGATATTAAAAGACAAAGAAACTATGTATGCTTATGAACATGGATTTACAGAAGAAGAATGCAGAGAATGGTTTGAAAGACAAATAAACAGATATAAAACTTATGGATTTGGACTTTGGGCTGTTATATTAAAAGAAAACAATAAACTCATTGGGCAGGCTGGTTTAACTATGCAAAATATTGATATAAAAATTAATGGCTCTAATGAACTTCTTGAGATAGGTTATTTATTCAATAAAAATTATTGGCATAAAGGATTTGCTATAGAAAGTGCTCTCTCTTCTAAAGAATATGCTTTTAATAAACTAAATGCTGATAGAGTTTATTCTATAATAAGAGATAACAACATACCATCTCAAAAAGTAGCTATAAAAAACAAAATGAAAATAGTAGGCAAAATAACAAAGCATTATTACAATATAGATATGCCTCATTATGTTTTTTGCTGTGAGAAATAAAATAATTAAAAAAAAGGCATGCAATTTATGCATACCTTATTAATTATTTAATAATTATTAATCTCTGCTTCTTATCTTTGATAAAAGTTTTAATATCTCTAAATATAACCAAACCAAAGTAACAAGTAAACCAAAAGCAGCATACCATTCAAAATATTTAGGCATATTATAAGCCTCACCCTTCTCCATAAAATCAAAATCTAAAAGTAAATTAAGTGAAGCTATTACAACTATAACAACACTAATACCAATACTTAAAGGACTAGAACCATATAAGAAAGGAATTCTTGCTCCAAAGAATGACATTACAAAATTAACTAAATATACAATAGCTATACATAAAGTTGCAGCCACTATTACACTTCTAAACTTTTCTGTTACTCTTATAATTCTAAATCTATAAAGGAGAAGCATAATAAATAAATCAGCAAAAGTAAAAAATACAGCCTGAACAACTATACCATCATAAGCAGCATTAAAAACATAAGAAACCGCTCCAACAGCAACACCCTCAAGTATAGCATAAAGTATAGATAAAACCTTTGCCAACTCTTTTTTGAAAGTCATTATTAAAGCCAAAACAAAAGCACCTATAGATGAACCTAAAGCAACAGGATAAAGCATTGCTGGGTTGTTTGCTAAAACAAAAAATACACTAACCATTGCAGAAAGTATTAAAACCAATGTTAAAATAATAGATTTGTTTATAGCACCATTAATAGTCATAGTGCCTTCATTTGCATTCCTTAATTCATAATCAAAAGCTTTTTCTGATAAAACTGGATTAGCCATTTTCAATTAAACCTCCAAATAAAATTAATAATATTTAAAAACTAAAATACTATTAGATAGATTATATAGGTATAAACAAAAAACTCAAGCCCAATTATATTCAAAAATCTCATTAACGCACGGTAAACCAAATTTCAAATATAATAAAATTAGAATAGCAAACAAGTTAATATTGTAAAATTCCCTCTACGTGCGGTTGAATAATCAATAAAAAAATTAAAATAAATATATTAAAATTTTTAATTTTGTTTTTTTATTTATTGTTTGTTGTGGCTTTGCCCCCGCACCCCCACTTCTTTTGCGACCGAAGGGAG
>NZ_SRZM01000036.1 GCF_019402445.1 Brachyspira pilosicoli | reverse complement strand
GAAAGTGCATATGATAGAGTTAATAATTTAAAAGAATATATGCAAAAATATAATATTGAATATGAAGAATCTATAATAGAAAATATAAAAACTAATATAGAAGAATATAATAGAAATAGATTTAGTTTATTTAAAGAAAAAACCTATAATACAATTTATCAAAATAATATTGATGAAATAAAAATAATGACTAATAATAAAATAGATTATTTGGATGATAAAATTAATAAAATTCAAAATAGAAAAATAAAAATATTTGGAATAGATAATTTTGTAGATAGAAAGATTATATATATTTTTGGAATAAAAATAACAATAAAAAAATAATTTAAAATATTTTGTAAAAAGTAATTTTTGTTATATAATATATATAGAGATATTATTTTAAAGTTCGAGGATTTTATATGACATTAGACAATGGAGTTATCGTATTAGCACCTTCAGAATTCGAAAAAAAAATGAAAGAATTAGATGATTTTATAATTATTGATGTAAGAACAGAATTAGAACATAATTATGAAGGAATGATAGAAAATTCTTTATTAATAGATTTTTTAAGACCCAGAGTATTCAAAAGAGAAATAGAAAAACTTGATAAAAATAATATTTATCTTATTTATTGTTCTGTTGGTAAATTAGGAATTGATGCTGCTTCATATATGAAAAGTGTAGGTTTTGATAATTTATATGTACTTGAAGGCGGCCTTAAAGCTTGGAATAAATATTTAGGCGATGATACTAAAGTGTCTAAGTTTAGTAGAGAAGAAATTATAGAAAAAAGAAAAAACTTATAATTAGATTAAATAGAATAGAAGGTCAGATAAACGGTATGAAAAAAATGCTTATTAAAGGTGAGTATTGCGGGGATATACTTAATCAAGCTTTGGCAGTTAAGGCTGCTATGGCTAGTGTTAATCAGGAGATTATGGAAGTGTTTTTAAATACTTGTATGATTTCACCAAAAGAAAAAGAAGATTTCTTTAGATATATGAAAAAATTAATAAAGTAAATTTTTAAATAAATTTTTTATAATAAAAAAACCCTTCTGACATTTTTATCAGGAGGGCTTTTTTATATTATTTTTATACTTTTACGCTTTAAGAATTTTCAGTATTGGCTGCAATACTTGAATTAAACTTACTCATATCAACTTCTTTACAAATTTTTCCAGTAGCAGCAGCTGTAATCATTCCATCATTAACATTAAGCAAAGTTCTTCCCATATCAATTAATGGTTCTATTCCTAAAAGTATAGCAACTAATTCAACAGGGAAGTTTAAAGCAGAAAGTGTGATAAGAGCAGCATTAGTAGCACCGCCTCCAACTCCAGCTATACCAAAACTTCCTATAGCTATTATTATTACAACCTTTATTAAAAATATAGGTTCAAAAACATTTATTCCTAAAGTAGGTGCTATCATGGCAACAACCATAGCAGGATATATTCCAGCACATCCATTTTGACCTATAGTAACAGCAAGTGAAGCAGATAGGTTAGATACTCCTTCAGATATACCCATTTTATTTTTTAAAGTATCTACTGTCATAGGCAAAGTACCAGCACTAGTTCTTGATGAAAAAGCAAAAGCTAATGTAGGCAATGCTTTGGAATAGTATTTAACAGGGTTATATCCAAATATCATAAGTATAATACTATGAACTATAAGCATAATAAATATTGCTATATATGAAGCTAATAAGAATTGACCTAATTGTGCAAAAGCTTTTAAATCACTAGTAGCCATAAACTTAGCCATTAAAGCTAATACACCATAAGGAGTCAATTTCATTACCATGCTAACTATTCTCATTACTATCTCATGTAAAGAGAACATTATCTTTCTAAAGAAATCAAAAATTTCTGGTTTTTTCTTTTTAATACCCAAAGCAGCCATTCCAACAAAAGCAGAGAAAAATACAACAGATAAAGTAGGTGAACCACCGCCGCCTGCTAAAGCACTAAACGGATTTGTAGGTATAATCTCAAGTAATTGCTGAGGTACAGGCTTAGAATTAAATGCCTCTAATCTGTTTTCATAATTTAAAGCTCCTTGAGAATAATCTCCAACTATTGCTTGTATCTTTGAAGCATCTAAACCGAATCCTTTAGAAATTAATATACCAACCAAAGCAGATATAGCTGTTGTTATCATTAGAATTGCTATTATTATCATAGTCATCTTTGCTATATTAGAATCACCTTTTATATTTAATAATGCCATAGTGATAGAAATAAATATTAAAGGCATAACCAACATTTGTAATAATCTTACATAACCACTTCCAACAACATTATACCAAATCATAGTATTAGTTATAACATCTGTATTTGATGAATATATATTTCTTAAAACAAAACCTAATAATAAACCTAATATCAATGCACTTAATACTCTAACTGTAAAATTTAAATGTTTCTTTTCCATGAAATATAATAGAAATATTATTAATAATAAAACTATTATATTGATGAGTGTATAAACCCACATATAAATTGACTCCTTATGATTTTTATATTAATGCGTAGATTATACTTAAATTTTTAAGTTTGTCAAAATTAATATTAATTTTTAAAGCATGTTAAATTACTTTATATTTTTGTTTAATTTAGTGTACTGTATTAATAAAAAAATAATATATAAAACATTGAAAGGGTAGGTGGATATAAATTAAATTTTAAAACTTATCAGCCGCACGTGAAACAAATTAAAAAACATAATCAAAACTGCAATCTAAAATTATTTTATATTTTTTATTTAGTTTACCGTGCGGTTATTATAATAATCTCTAATATTGAAAAACTGATATTTTTGATATATATTATAGTTATGACTATCCTTAAAATGAAACTAAAAAATGATAAAATCTATATAAAAGTATCAGGTGGAGAATATTTTACTATACCCAAAAATGGCACTTATGAATTAGATATTTATGAAGGTATGGAATTAGAATATGATGAAATACCACACATAAGAATGAGAGCTTATGAGGCTGCTGCTAAAAAATCTGCTGTTAATGCTTTGAGGAGAGGTTTTTTAAGCGAGGGTATGCTTAGAGATAAGCTGCTTAAAAAAGGTCATAAAAAAAGATTTATTAATTATGCCATAGCTTATTGTAAAGAATATGAACTTATAGATGATAAAAGATTTGCAAAAATTACTGTTAATAGCCTAAAATTAAAAGGCAAAAGCAAAAGATATATTCTTGATTCTCTTAAAAAAGCTAAATTAAAAAACAAAACAATAGAGAGAGTTTCTCATTTAATAACAGAAAAAAATGAAGTAAGATCATTAAAAAATGCTATTAGAAAATACTATAAAATCTATGAAAACAAAGAAAAAAGAAACGATTATATTATAAGAACCTTAATGAGAAAAGGTTTTAAATATGATTCTATAAAAAAGCTATTAGATAAATATAAGCCTCACAAAAATTAATACGATATATATTTATAGTATCTTTATTATCTGTTTTATAAATGTAATCTCAATATTTTTATATTTTAAATATTATAAAAAATAACATAATTATTTCAAAAGATATTTATATGATATATTGATAATTGTGTTAAAATGTACTATAATAATAAATAAATTAACATAATTTTGAGGCTGGCTTGATGAGAAAAATAGCATTATCTATATTAATATTTAATATTTTATTAATTTCAAATATCTACGCTCAAAACAATAACATAAAATATAATACTGATGAACAAGGTTTATTTAATGCTTTAAAAGATGGCAAAACAGATATTGCTGTAAATATAATAAAGTTTGGAACTAATGTCAATATAAAAGATGAGTATGGCTGGAGTTTATTACATAGGGCTGTTCAATATAATAACATATCTGTAGTTAATGAATTATTAAAAAATAAAAAAATAGATATAGAAGTTAAACTTCCAGAAGATACGATAATAACTAATGGCAATGAAAAATGGTATGCAGATGGGGAAACTCCACTTCTTCTTGCTTGTTATTATGGATATGGTGAAATAGTTGAAACACTTTTAAATTATGGAGCTAATCTTGAGGCTAGAGATAATATAGATTCTGCTATGGCAATACATATAGCTGCATCAAGAGGATATTCAGATATAATAGAGATAATAATGCAATCCTTTGCTGCAAAAAAAATAAACAATCTTGTAGATATAGAAGATGATACAGGAACAACACCTTTAATGTGGGCATCTATGAACAATCAAATACCTGCAATAAATACATTATTAAAATATGGAGCTAATATTAATGCTCAAGATTATGATGGTTGGAGTGCTTTGCATTTTGCTGCTGCTTCACAAAGTTATAAGGCTGTTGAGATATTATTAAATAATAAGGCTAATGCTAATTTAGAAAATGTAAATGATGATAAACCTATTGATTTAACTACAGATACTGATATAGTGGAATTATTAAACAAATATACAAATAGATAAAAATATGGAATCAAAAAAGCTTCAAAGATTTAGCGAATATAGTATGTCCACTTATTTACTTTGTCCTAGAAAGTATAGATACACTTATATAGAAAAGCCATTTAAGAAATATAAGAGGGGAGTAAACGTATATTTTATATTTGGTAATGCTATACATTTAGCCTGTAAGGAGTTTTATCAATTACGTGCTGAGGAGAGAAATTTAGAGAGTTTACACAACATATTTAGAGAAGTTTGGAAGAGAAGCGGCATAAGGTCTTTTTTTAACAGCAGAGAAGAAGAGAAGGAACTAGGAGAGAAGGGATTATATATGCTTTCAAATTTCTTTAATTCTTTTGGACAAAAAGTGCCTTATCAAATAGAAAGCTATAAAGAAACAAAGATAAAAGATTATATATTATTTGGACGTATAGACAGAATAGATTTATCTGCAGACGGTTCTTTACAGATAGTGGATTATAAAACAAATAAGTATTATGATTTGGGTGAAGATAATATAGAGAGGGAGAGAAAAACTCTTCAGCTTAAACTTTATGCTTTTATATTGGACTCATTAAATTTTAAAGTAACAAACGGTTCATATTATCATTTTGATGAAGACAAATTTGACACAATAGATTTTACAAAGGAATCCATACAATATATAGGCGAGTGGTTTGACGAGATAATAAATGACATAAGATACGACAGAGGTTTTGATAAAAGGGTAGGTACACACTGTGAATTTTGTGATTTCAATAAAATTTGCAACGGTACAAACAATACAGAAGAAATATTAATTGAAGATTAAAGGAATATTAGTAAAAGGTTAGAATAAGTTTCTTCTGCTATACTAATCATAGAGTGTATAGAATGAGGCTTAACTTTGATAACATCGCCTTCTTCCAAGTCAACTACTTCTTCTTCTACCACGTATCTAATTTTACCGCTTAATACAATAACCATTTCTTCGGAAGGGTGTTCATGGTAAGGTATAAGCTGATTAGTTTTTTGTTTAATAGAGTAGATATTATATCCTTTATTATTTAATATATGTATTAATTTTTCGTCATTATTATCGCAATTAAATTCTTTTAGGGTATTAGATTTATAGTAAAATTTTTGTTCAGTCATTTTATCATCCTCACGGCTATAAATTTCGGATAAAAGGTTTTAAAAATTAGCAGGCAAAAACAAAATGTTTCACATGAAACATATTAAAACAAAATTAATAAATATTTATATTTTTTCAATTTTATATTTTATATAATTAATCTTTTATAAAAAATAAAGCAAAATGTTTCATGTGAAACATATAAACTATTGCAAATTATATTCTATTAAATTAAAATGAATATATGGAAAATATTAACTTAAACGATAACATAAATATTGAAAAATCTGCTATATATGTAGTGGCTACTCCTATAGGTAATATGGAAGATATAACTATAAGAGCCTTGAAAATATTAAATAATGTAGACTTCATTCTAGCAGAAGATACTAGAGTAACACTCAAACTATTAAACGCTTACAATATTAAAAAAACTGTTTATTCCTATCATAGCCATTCAACAGAAAAAAAGATTGATGAGTATATAAAAAATATTATAAATGGAAGCTCTGTTGCTATTGTAAGTGATGCTGGTACTCCTTGTATAAGCGACCCTGGCGTGAGCATAATTACTAAGGCAATAGAAAATAATATTAAAATTATTCCTGTTGGCGGTATATCTGCTTTTACTACTTTGCTATCTGCTTCTGGTGTATCTGGCAATACTTTATTTGTAGGTTTTCTCTCTAATAAATCTGGTAAAAGAAAAAATCAACTAAAAGAGTTATATTCAAACGAAAAAAATATTATAGTATTATATGAATCCGTACATAGAATAAAGGCATGCATAGAAGATATTGTTAACATATTTGGAGAAAATACTTACATTGTTATCGGAAGAGAACTTACAAAAAAATTTGAACAAATTATAAGAGATAAGGCTTCCAATATACTTGCTTTTTTTACTAATAATAGTATACTTGATAAAGGAGAATTTTGCATCATTATTGATAATAGAAAATCTAAAGTATGCAAAGCTAATGCCGAAAATATATTATGTAAGGAGTCAGATTATGACAATTGATAAAATAGGCGGCACACAAAATATACAATTTAATTCTAAAGTGAAATATTCAGATAAACCATCTCAATTAGGTTCTGATAGAATTGATATATCTAATGAATCTAAAATAGCTTTGCAAAATAAAAAATTAGTTGATATGATTAAACAATCTCCTGATATCAGAGAAGAAAAAGTTGCTGAAGCTAAAAAAAGACTAGAAATGTATATGAAAGATGGTGCTTTAAGAAAAGAAGTATTAAACTCTTTGGCTAATTCTATTTTAGATGTTATGCCTATAGATGAGTAATAATAAATTTATTATTAATTAAAGATTATTAAATAGTAAGCCATTAAAGCTTACTATTTTTTATGAAAAATTAATATGTTAATTAATACTTAGAAAATTTATTTACAAGTTCTACTCTGTTTTTTACCCCAGATTTATAATATATATTTGCTACGTGATTATTAACAGTATTTAATGATATATCAAAAATCAAAGATATTTCTTTATTAGTTTTTCCTGAAAGTAAATAAGATAATATTTGTTTCTCTCTCTTAGTTAGATTAAAATCATTTTCTTCCAATTTTTCTTCTAGTTTAATATTATTATCTGATTCTTCATTTTTTTCGCATAAACTATCAGAAATCCTGTTATTATTAGATTTTATCATACTTATAAAATACCATAGCAAATAACCTAACATTACTAAATTCCACCATGTATAAAATAACATCAAAGTTACATCTATAGAGTTAATATTCATAAAATCTTTTCTATAAATGATTAACTGATAAATTAACACAGGATAAATTAGTATAGTTATTATACCTAAAACTTTCACTATAAACTTAATAGTCTTATCTTCTATATTCTTATAATTCAAAAACCCTATTACTAATAAATAAAATATAGATATATAAAATATCATACTAGATAATATATATATATTAAATGATGTAAGTATTCCTATAATACTTAATACAAAATAAAATACAGATAAAATCAAATAAGATAAATTAGTCTTTATATTCCATTTTATTTTTAAAAACCTATATAAAAATGCAGGTATAAAATAAAGCATTAATGCCATAGCTAAAGTTAATATAAAGAAATATAGCATATTAAAAATATTATTAGAAGTAAAAGAAGGCAAAGTTAGAAGAGTTATCAGCCTTATAGTTCTTATAAAAATTAATATTCCAAATGTAAATAAAAATATTATATAATACTTAAGCCACAAAACTCTCTCTATTATATAATATACAATAGAATAAAATATTGTAGAAAAACCTATCACAAATGATAATAAATAAAATATTAAAAGCAAATAATTAAATATATAATTCATAAACCTACTTTTTAATAGGAAATATAATATTTATTCTTGTTTTACTTCCTATATTATCAAACCAAATATTTCCAGAATGCCTATTAATAATATAATAAGATGTATACAAAAATATATTATTAAAATGTCTGCCATTATAACTTATTAATGGAGTTTTGAAAAGCTTTCTTTTTATATCTTCAGGTATATTATTAGAATCAAAACTAATGCTTATAAGAACATTATCTTTACTAAAATTTAATAAAGAATTCTTCTCGTTAAAAAATAAAAATCTCTCATCTTCATAATTAACAAAACTATATGCTACATCTATAAAACTATTGGGTTTAATTAAATTATAAATAAATATAAATACATAAAATATAGAATTAGCTATTTTATTTTTATCTATTAAAATATTAAAATTACTACTTATCTCTTCACCTAATTTTATTTTTACCCTTTTTGAAATAAACAAACTATAACAATTATCTATTACATTATTTATTAAAATATTTATATTCTCTATATTTTTATTTAATGATAAATTACCAAGTGTTATATCATTAAAATCATTAAAAGCTTTCATAGTTGTATCTATTAAAAATGATTGTCTTATAATAGAATCTTTATCTTCGTTTATATCATCAGTTTTATCAATATTTTCTACATATTTAGATATTGTGAAATTATAGTTTTGTATATCATATATAATGTTAGATATAAGTGATTTTATTTTTTTATTGGTATAAAGAGTTTTTCTCATATTTTTATTATAACATACAAATTTTAAAAAATCTAATTTTGAATTCAAAAAATGAATTTATAATATGAATTTATATTATAAATTTTAATAAGAAATTCATAATATTTATTTAAACTTATCAACATTATAAAC
>NZ_SRZM01000359.1 GCF_019402445.1 Brachyspira pilosicoli | reverse complement strand
TTTTTGGTGTGGTTAATGTACAAATAAACACTTCCAACGCACTAACCTTTGATGACATCATAAAAATGGTTTCTAATGAAATGAAAGAAAAACTTCAAAAAGAAAAATTAGAAAACTTTATTTATCAAAACACAAAATTAGAAAATAATGTATTAACAAAATTTATTCCATTATTTATAAAAAACTTTGTGGTTAATTTGGATTTTGAATTATTTGAAGATAAATTAAAAACTCTCACATTATCAAACTTTGGAAATATTATTCTTCCAGAAGACATGAAAGAATATATTAATCATTTTGAGGCTGTGGTTTATAATACAATAAATAGTCCATTAAATGTAGGCTTATGCAGTTTTGATGATAAATTATCTATTACATTCAATAGAACAATTATAGAAACAGATATTATAAAACATTTCTTTCAAAATATTTCAAAAGTTACAAAAACAGAAATTTATTCTAATGATTTTGGAGTGTAAAAAAATGCCTTATTGCAACAACTGTAAATTAGAAATAAAAACAAACAAATGCCCATTATGTTTTAGTGAAGTAGAAAATAAAAATACATACAATGAAGAGTACCCTTCTTATGATTGGTATTATAAAAAAATAAAAAAAGTTAATGCCAAAAAGATAGTATCTTTAGTTGCTGTAAGTGCTATCATCATTATAATGCTTGTTAATATATCAACTTCTTCAAAATATAATTGGGCTATGATATCTGCTGTGTCTGTTGCCTCTGCATATTTTACCTATATATGTTTTACAGCTTCTATATTTTATTTGAGACAAAAATTACTTATAGAGTTTTTTATACTTCTTCCTTTGGTGATAATAATAGATATATTCAGCGGATTTTATAAATGGTCTTTTAATTATGTTATGCCTTTTTTATCGCTTGGATTAAATGTTTCAATGCTTATAATAGGCATTATAGACCATAAATATTTTAATGAATATGTTTCTTATATAATTTCTGCAGCTTTTATATCTATATTAATGATTGTTTTACCGCTATTTAATTTTCTATATTGGACTAGTTTGTCTGCTTTTGGTTCGGGTATAATTGTTATTCTTACTATGATTATACTATTTAGAAATGAGTTTATTTTATCTTTGAAAAAAATTTTTAATGCATAAAAAAATATTACACTAAAAAATATTAGGAGTTTTTTATGGATAAGAAAATAAAAAAAACTAAAAAAAATAAAAACTTAATAAAAGAATATTTAAGCTATCCTGTAATGGCTATTAATTTTATTAAGGCAGATAAAAAAATTAAGCCCGCTAAATTTAAATATGACAAAAACAAAAGACAATATATTTTATATTTCCCAGCACAATCAAAAGAAAATGAAAAGCCAAAAAAGCAATTAATAGTATATATACATGGAGGCGGTTGGAGAGAGGGAAGTGCTGATTTATATAGATTTGTTGGAAGGAGATTTGCTAAAGAAGGTTTTAATGCAATACTATTAGGTTATAGATTAAGCAAAAAAGCTAAATACCCAGCACAGATAGAAGATGTATTTAATGGTTTTAATAAATCACTTTCCATATTAAAAGAAAAAAATATAGATTATTCTGATATAGTTGTTGTAGGCTCATCTGCAGGTGCACATTTGGGAGCTTTGCTTGTTTATAATAAAGATATGCAAAAGAAATACAATGTTGATATAAATAATTTTAAAGGATACATCTCATTAGGAGGACCAACAGATTTAAACGTATGCACTAATGAAATTATTACTCCAATGCTTAATCAGCTTTTTGAATGGAATTATAATAGAGATTTAGCAAACCCTTATAACTATGTAGATGGAAGTGAAAAAAATAAAGTGTTATGCATACACTCAGGATTAGACCCTATTTGCGATGTTCAAAACTCAATTAATTTTTCAAACAAAGTTAATAGTTTTAATGATGGATTAGCTAAATGTATAGTATTTGAAAATAAAGATATTTATCATAACAATTTAGTTAATGGCATATTCTTTGAAACTATGGACAGCAACAATATAATGGATGAAGTTTTTAAGTGGATTGAAACATTGTAATATATAAAATTATATTTTATTAATATTTATTTAATTTATTGTTCTTTTTCCCGCAGCTCGCACC
>NZ_SRZM01000358.1 GCF_019402445.1 Brachyspira pilosicoli | reverse complement strand
TTTCTAATTTATTTTTAATTTTTATAAAGTCATCATTATTTAAAGTGATGCTTCTTAAAAATCTTAATTTATTATTTAAAGTTAAAATATCTCCTTTTTCATTAACAAAATTAATAGAGTTGTTGAAGATACTTTCTAATTTATATTTTTTACTATCTTCTTTTAAAAAGCATATATCAAAGGATACAGCTTTAATATTTTTATTCATCTTCTGGTTCAATATTAGTCTCAGGCTGGAAATATATTGCTATTATAAATATAACAGCCATACCTATATATCCCCAAAAAGCATGAGTTATTGGTGGTAAATATAATTTGAATGAAAATACAGAAGAATGTATAAATCCAAAATATGATAATACAGCTGAAATGAAACTATAAACTGTAGCCATTTTAAAGTTTCTTGCTATTACATACATAGTTATGGTTATAAGCATCATAGAAACTAATATATCAGCAGAACCAAATTGTGCAAAGCCCATTAGAGGTACAGTAGTTTTTGGTGCAACTTCTGCTAATGATGTTCCTAAATTTCCTAATATAGTATTAATTTGAAGCATCATAAAACTTGCTACAAAAGGCATTAATCCTATTATAAGAGCAGGGTAATATTTTTTGTTTATAGTTCCAAAAGCTTGTTTTCCTATAACAGTAGCTATATACATTAAAATAGGAACTAAAGCTACTAAAGGTATAGCATTAGAAATAATTGTTAATACGCCTAATATTCCCAATATGATTACACCAGCACCTGTCATTATAGAATAACCAACCCTAGCACCAGCAGCTTTCCAACCTGGATGTCCTATATAAATAATCATAGGGAAAACATTACCTAAAGGAGCAGTAACAATAGTTAAAATAGCAGGAATTAATAACATTTCTAAAGTATTATAATGTTCTCCTGAAGTATGAGCAGATTCTATATTATCTAAACTTTCTAAAGCATCATATATTCCTAAAGGTATAGCAGCTGGAAGAAAAGGAGATATATATTTAAATCCATTAATAAAGCTTCCAAAAATACTTCCAGGCAAAGAAACGCCAACAAGACTAAAAGAATTTGATAGAGTCTTTACATCCATAATTCCCATAACCCAACCTAATATAGTACCAACTAATATTGCTAAAAATCCAGTAGGTATATTAAAAGGTAATCTTTTATTAGCAAGCCAACCCACTATAATAATAGCTAAACAAGTCATACCAACAGCAGGAGTAGTAAATACATTAGCAGCAGGATTCATAGCAATAAAAGTTAAAGCTAAACCAGCCAAAGAACCTAATAAAGCACCTTTAGGTATATATTTCTGAATAGTAGGTCCAACAAAAGCACAAACTAACATTACTAATCCCTCTACAAAACTCCAAGCAGCTCCAACACCCCAAGCAGTCATCCATATATCAGCAGTACTCATATTTCCTTCTTTTGTTAAATTAGTTACTACTATGGCAATAACTCCAAAAGCAACTATAAAATAGTGAGGTACTGATACACCATAAGGTAAAGCAGTAACATTTTCATGCTGAGATTTATTTGCTAATCTTTTAGCAGCCCAAGCCATATATAAATTTCCAAGTCCAACTGCTAAAACTAAAGCAGGTGTTATCTTTTTAAATACTATATCTTGAGGCATTCCTATAACAATTAAAAGCCCCAAAGCAGTCATTATATTAGTTAAACTATTTGTAAAAAGTCCAAAAAAGCCATTAATATCGCCTTTTACAAACCAAGGTGTTGTTTTCATTTTAATACTCTCCTAAGTTTTTATATTATTTTTCTATTGTTTCTATAACATCTGTACTTTTAGCAGCCCAGCCAAATATACCGCCTTGCTGAGTAATTTGATGTATAGTATCTAAATGATCTCTCTCATCAAAAGCAGCACAGCAATCTGTGAGCATTAAGCATTCATATCCTCTATCATTAGCCTCTCTTATAGTTGTAGATACGCATACATGGCTAGTAACTCCAGCAACTAATATGTATTTTATACCTTTGTTTTTAAGTATAAGTTCCAAATCAGTCATATAAAAAGCACCTTTACCTGGTTTATCAATTATAGGTTCGCCTGCAATTGGTTTTAATTCATCTACTATATCATGTCCATATTCGCCTCTTATTAAAATTCTTCCCATAGGTCCTTCATCACCAATTCTTTTTTCACCTTTTCCTCTTATTAATTTATTGTTATATAAATCAGTTAAATCTGCTCTATGTCCTTCTCTAGTATGTATTACAAAAAGATTATGCTCTCTAGCTTTTTTTAACATTTTTTCAACAGTTGGTATAATAGATTTTGTAGCTGTAACATCATTTCCTAATGCCTCTCCAAATCCGCCTTCATAACAAAAATCTCTTTGCATGTCAATAATCATTAAAGCTGTTTTATCAAGCTCTAATTCAAATTCATATGGTTTAGCATTTATTATTTTTAGCATAATTATTAATTCTCCTTTATTATTTTATTTTTATTTATTAAAAATATTATTAGAATAATTATTCCCATAAGTATGTAGCCAATCATTTGTTCTTTTGCTACCAATAGACCTAGTTTACTACTATGTATTATTCCAAAATAGGATAGGATAGATGCTATTATTGTAGTCAATATTGCTTTCTTAAAATTTTTATCTATAATAAAAACTACTAAACTAGACCAGATAATGCTTATTAAAATAGAACCGCCGCCAAGTAAACTTAATCCTTTATAAGAAATACCTGAGTTTAATAAGTTTTGTATTATTAAATCTGTATTTGAATTTGAAATTTGATTTGCAAGTAATGTAGCATTAATTGTGGAGTTAACAAGACTACTAGCCCATTCTGCTATCCAAGGAAAAATAGCTATAAATACTGCTATAGCATGTTTTTTAGGTATTTCTGTTACAGCCTGTTCCGCAATACTTAATCCTATAAATACAAGTATTGGAAGTATAGCAGGCTCTGGTATTATTGCAGACAAAGGAAGCATAATTCCTAAACATCCTACTATAAGTACACTTGCTCCAGACATTAATCCATATAGTCTTCTTCCCCCCATTTTTTTCCAACCGGGATGACCTATATATAATGCAGTTGGAAAACCAGCTCCAAATAAACAACCTAATACAGATGTTATACCATCACTCAACATTATTGTTCTAGTATCATAATTATCCCCAGCAGCACTAGCACTCTCTAAATTATCCATTGTTTCTAAAAAATTATATATTCCTAAAGGCAGTGCTGTTGCTATATATTGCCAGTAGTCTAATATATTTACAAAGAAATCAGCCTCTAATAATTTTGGCATATATAAAGAAAGTTTTAATGATTGTGAAACATAATTCAAATCTATATACTTGGATATAATTCCCATTATTATACCAACAATTATAACAATAAGACCTATTGGTATATTTTTAAAAATATCATTCTTTCCAATCCAAGCTATCAATATAAAAGCAAAACTTACAAAGGCAATAATTGGAAATTCTATAGATACATACATTGGTCTAAGTGCTATAAATATTAAAGAAACTCCAGCTAATGAACCTAATAAAGCTGCTCTTGGCAATATTTTTCTTATATATGGACCTATAAATGCTCCAGAAATCTCAACTATACCTTCAAAAAAAGTCCAAGCTATAGCAGCATGCCAAGCACTTATAGGATTATTAGTTTTCTGATATACAGGAAGCATTACTATGTAAACTATTAAAAACATATGAGGTACACTTAAACCAGTAGGTAAACATGTAACATCATCTCTATTTTCTTTTTTTGCTAATTGATAAGAAAATACAAAATAAAGCAAAGAGCTTACAAAAATAGCTATTGAACAGCCTGGTATTATTCTTCCTAATATAATTTCATTTGGAATGCCTATGCTAGTTAATAAGCCTACTAATACTATTAAATTGGTTAAATTGTTTAAAAATAAACCAAAAAAGCCATTAATATCGCCTCTGTAAAATTTAAATAGTTTTATCTTTTGCATATTTGAATTCTTCCTTCAAAATATTTTTTTTATTTTTTTTCAAATAAATTATTTTGCTAATATAGTATTCTCTAATATTAGTAGTATCCAATTCAAATTTACTGCTGTCTTCAAATATCAAAACTTTTTCTTTAGAATATATCATTCCTGCTTCAACGTTGTTTTCTTTTAAAAAATCATATAATTCTAATTCTGTCTTTAATTTTTTATCAAACATCTTATTTGCTTCTTTTAATGAAGTGCACAAAAAATTGTATTTGAATTTAATTTCTGATTGCTTATAGGTTTGTAATGTTGTGATATTATTATAAATCATGTATTTGTTTTTATTTAAGTTTGCTACTTCATTTATAATTTCTATTGGATAATTAGCATCCATATACAAAATAGAGGAGTTTCTTATCTTTGGAAGTATATTTTGAAATTCATTTAATGTTATATTATCAAATAATTCCATAGATAATATTGCACCTATTGATTGTGAATCTTTACTTTCTAGTGATGTGTATAAACTTGTTCTTTGACCATATACTTTAAATAGCTCTATACTATTTATTTTATATTTTTTTATTATTTTTTTTATCTCATCTCCATAAAAATCATCGCCTATAAATGATATGTAGTTTATATCTTTTTCTAATTTCGATAAAAAAGAAAATATATTGTATGTTGTTCCTTTGATGGATATATTAAAAGTTCCTAAATTGTTTCTTGAATTTTCGAATTTTTCATTACTCTTACCCATAAAAGCTAAATTAATTCCGCCTATTATGCTTATATTAGAAGGGTAATTTAAAAAATATCCTCTTCCTATTATGAATCCTTTTTTTTGCAAGTTGCTTATATGTGTTGC
>NZ_SRZM01000357.1 GCF_019402445.1 Brachyspira pilosicoli | reverse complement strand
CTTTTTGCTACGGGAAAAAGTTGAATAAAATAAAAACTTATACAACAGAATATTATTGTTTATGTATAAATAATAAAAATTAAAAAGTTACTATTATTCTTCTTTGTCTTAAAAATTTCGTTAAAGTCTTTTTGCTTACAGAATTGTATTTTAATATGGCATATTCATCATTAATTTTTTTTATGTTCATTCCTTTTCTGTTTGCCTCATAAACTATCTCTTCAAGTTTATCTTTATCTTTTATATTTATCAAAGTAATGTTTTCGTATATTGAAGATATAATTCCTCTTTCATACCATCTGTTAATATTGCTTTCAACATGTTTTGGTATTGTAAGAGAATATTCTTCTAATACAGATTTTAATTTGCTTAAAAAATTATTAAAACTATATTTAGAGTCAGTTTCATTTATAATGGTTTTTGCTTTCAATATTTTATCTTCTGTGATTTTATAAGTATAAACACTTTCATTTTTTTCAAGCTCAAAATATAAATTACACATATAAATAAAATCATCATCAAAAGCATTATGATTAATTAAAGTTATTTCAAAATTACCATTAATAAAACATTTTTTAGGATTGTTTTTTATGTCTTTTATACTTTTTAATGCAACAATAGCTCCTTCATAAAAAGAAGCCTCCACAAGACCAAATAAAAACATGGTGTATAATATATTATTATACATTTCTGGGGATATAGCATTTTTTTCTTTGAGTTCTAATAATAATTTAGTTTTAGAAATATTTTCATTATCTTCTAATATTTGAAGTATTTTATTTTGATATTCTATATGATTTTTAAATATTTGTTTTAGTATAGTATCTCTTCTTTTTTCTATATCTAGTGATAAGAATCTTTTTACATTATCGCTTTCTAACGATATAACCCCTTTGTTGTCTATTACTATTAAATCAAGCTTCAAGCAAATATCTATAATAGTGTTATAATCTATATTGTTGCTAAAAACTTCTAAGTTAATATTATCTATATTTATTTTTTGAATATCAACTTCATAAATAAAGTTTTCTATATCATTTAATATATTAAGGTGATTATATATAAATACAGAGGAAGCAACATTTTCTTCAAGAGATTTTTCTATAGTGTTTAATACATTTATGTTATTGATAGCTATAAATGCATTTTCACTCTCTTTTGTAAAGTACAATGTAACAATATTAGCTTTACATAAGTCTAATAATTCATCATTAGTAATTTTTATTTTTGTATTTTCTATTATGCCGCCATTTTCATATATAGATATTATTTTTTTAAGATACTTTTTGTATGTTGTAGCATTATATTTAACATCAATATAATTTTCTATTTTTTTGGTATTTTCTTTTAGAATAATTGTTTCTAATAATTCTCTAATATTTGGCAGGAAGTTTAATGTATCATCATTAGCATTAAGTTTTCTTCTTTTCATTTTCAAATATAAAAGCCCAGACTTTTTTATATCATCTACATAATTAAAAAACATAGGCAATTGCTTTTGACTATATTTAAGAGAATATGCAATATCTATAGAATTGATTTCTTTATCATAATTTTTAATAATAAAATAAACAATTTCTTTTTCTTCTTTATTCAAAAGAAAAAACTTATATGAAATCAAAGATATATTATCAGTCTTATTTTGCAAATCATCTATATTTTTTGCTTTCCAAATTTTTAATAATTCTTTTAATGTATCTTTTGATATTTGGCTATACATAATATATATTCACTTATTTTATAATAAAGTATTTAAAGAAACCTTGAGGCACATCATCAGGTCTTTTTGATTGTATCCAAGCAATCATAGGCTGACCTTTAATTAGTCTGTAAGGCACAAGTCCCCACATTCTGCTGTCGCAGCTTTGGTCTCTGTTATCACCCATTACAAAGAAATAATCTTCAGGTACATTGTATATATATTCATCTGGTCTGTCTTTAGCATAAGGTATATATATGTTCATCCAGAAAAATAGTTTAATATCATCACTAACTATTTTATCATTAATATATACTTCAAAAGATTTAAGGTCATTGTAATAATCTTCTCTATCAACAATCTTTTTAAATATTATCACGTCCCCTTTTTTTGGCACATAAATAGGACCATATATATCTATAATAGGCACAAAGTCCCTCTCTCCATAATAGAAATAACCCCATTTATCTTCTATTTCATTTCCATTTATAATTATCTTTTTTTCTCTAATTTCAACAGTTTCTCCAGCAGTAGCAATTACTCTTTTAACAAACTCTTTTCTAGGGTCTAAATCTACAGTTTTAAGTCCAAAGAATAATTTAGCAGGAGCAAGATGCTTTCCTCCTGTGAGTTTTTCACCTATAAAGTCTGCAAGTAAAAATCTAGGATCCCAGTTAAAAGGAGTAAGTGAAAATACCATTACAGGCAATTTTAACATCTGTACCAAAGGGGAAGGTTCATAGTATGGCATAGAAGATTCGCATCCAAAAGTAGAAGAAGGAGGTGCTCTAAATACAACCAAATCTCCCCTTTGAGGTGATTTGATTTTAGGAAGTCTGTATCCTAAAAGTCCGTCTGTAAATGGAAGTTTCACACCATATACGAATCTATTTGCAAATAATCTATCTCCAGGCATGATAATTGGTATCATAGAGCCTGTTGGAATTTGATAGTTTTGTATTAAAAATGTGTTTATAATTAGCACTATTACTATTGCGTATAAAATTTCTTTTAGTGTATGTTTAAAAGTTCTGCATTCGCCTATTATGATATCTGTAATATTTTTTATAGGGTTTTCCATAAATATAAGCACCTTCTCTAAATATTAATGTGCTATTGTATAATAATATTTATAAAAAATCAACTTGAATAATATGTATAATTTTTAAAATATATATTATTTTTATAGTACAATTTTGATATTTGACTTTATATTTTTATGATATATTAT
>NZ_SRZM01000356.1 GCF_019402445.1 Brachyspira pilosicoli | reverse complement strand
GGGCAAAGCCCCACAAATATTTTAAATTAAAAAATATAAATTTTTACAAAGTTAAAAATTTTAAGCATATTTAAAAATATTTTGACAATTTGTGTTTATTCAAGTATATTATTTTTAGTAATTTTTTAGGATAAATATATGCATAAAATTAACGGTGTTCTATATAAACAAAATTGTTCATTAAAAAAATATAATACTTTTAGAGTAAATGCTAAAGCACTTCATTTTTATATGCCTGAAACTATTAATGGTTTTATAGATTTAATTAAATATTTAAATGATGCTGATAAAAGATATATTATTTTAGGCGGAGGAAGCAATATACTTTTTTTGGATAAGGTAATAGAAGTTCCTATAATACATACTGGATTTTTTACAAGAATAGAGCAAACTAGCAATAATATTTTAGCTTATTCTGGGGCTAATGTTATAGATGTTGTAAAGTATGCTTATAGAAATAGTTTTACAGGTTTAGAGTTTTTGTATGGGCTTCCGGGAAGTATTGGCGGAGCAACATACATGAATGCCCGCTGTTATGAACATTCTATATCAGAGTTTGTAGATAGCGTGGGGATTATAGATGATAATATTGAATATATGCATATAAAAGCAGATGAATGTAATTATGCTTATAAAAAAAGTGTGTTCCAAGATAAGAAATACATTATAATAGATGTAAGGCTAAAATTAAATAAGGGCTTAAAAAAAATAATTAAAAAAGATATGAATAAATATATAAAAGACAGAAAAAATAAAAATCAATATAAATATCCATCAGCAGGAAGTACTTTTTTGAATGATTATGAAACTAATATGATAGCAGGTAAGGTGATAGATTCACTTAATATGAGAAACACTAGGGTAGGGGGGGCTATGGTTTCGCCTTATCATGCTAATTTTATTGTTAATTATAATAATGCTACGGGAAGAGATATTTTTGAACTAATGAAAAAAGTGAGAGAAGAGGTTTACACTAAGACAGGTATAAAGTTAAATGCTGAAGTGCGTATTATAGGAAATGATGAAAATGAAGTTTTTTGATAAAAATTTTAATAATTATAATGAAAAGCATTTATATTATATTGATAGTGCTATAGAAAAAGCCAAAACACTTTATAACAGCTGTATATGCTGCGGACATTTATGCAAGACAGATAGAAACAATAATAAAGTAGGAAGATGTAAGATTTTTGAAGATACTAGTCATATAAAAGTAGCTTCTCATACTTTGCATTTTGGTGAAGAGCCTATGCTTGTTGGAAAGAGTGGAAGCGGAACTGTGTTTTTTTCTAATTGCAATTTATCTTGTGTGTTTTGTCAGAATCATCAAATAAGCTCCGAAGGCATAGGGGAGATTATAGGTTTAGAGAAATTAGCTTCTTATTTTCTAGATTTAGAGAGAGAAGGTGCTAATAATATTAATCTTGTAAGTGCCACGCATGTGATTTACCCTGTATTAAAGGCTTTAAAAATTGCATTGCTAAATGGTTTGAACTTGCCTATAGTTTATAATACAAATGGTTATGATACTAATGAATTATTAGATTGTTTGAATGGGATAGTTGATATTTATTTGCCTGATTTAAAATATTTTAATAATGACAAGGCTATAAAATATTCCAAAGCTGAGAATTATTTTGATGTTGCAATTAATGCTATAACTACAATGAAAAATCAGGTTGGTGATTTAATTGATGAAAATGATATTGCAAAAAGCGGCATAATAATAAGGCATTTAGTTTTGCCAAACAATGAATCTGATTCTTATGATATATTAATAGAGCTAAAAGAGAGAGGCTTTTTAAATAGTTATATTTCTCTAATGTCGCAGTATAGTCCAGAGTTTATGGCAAAAGATTATGAAAATATTAACAGAAAACTATATGTTAAAGAATATAATGAAGTATTAAACTTTGCATTAGATTTAGGTTTTGAAAATATATTAGGTCAAGAGATGGAAAGCAGTGAGAATTATTTACCAGATTTTAGAAAAGACAAGCCGTTTGAATAAAAACAAATGAATAAAAAATGGAGCGGGCGAACGGAATCGAACCGTCATCTTTAGATTGGAAGTCTAAGGTAATAACCATTATACGACGCCCGCAATTAAAGTTTAATTATTATAACATACAGATAAAAAAAAGCAAGCTATTTATATTATTATTGCTAATATTTTATTGATAATTTTACTAATTTATTGTAATATGGTTTTACTGTTTAAGAATAATTTTAAATAACTGGGGAAAAAATGAAAAAGATAATATTAGTTCTATCATTTATTTTAACTACAGTAGTTGCTTGTTCTAGTACACCTAAGGCGACTACTCCAGAAAACACATCTGGCTTTAATACTGAATTAAATCTTCCAGATGGTGTTAGGGTGAGAGAGACTCCTAGGGGAAAGGTATTAGAGCTTTATGACCCTAAAGCTAAAAGCGATGTTGGTAAGCAGAGTGGAATTTATGAAGTAAAATTCCAATTCGACAAAGCTGTAGAAATAGGAGAGTATAAACAAGCTTATAATTTAGTTTATACTATATTAAATAACAATCCTGAAATAAGAATTATGGTAGAAGGTAATTCTAGTAAAGAAGGTAAAGCTCCTTACAACTACAATTTGTCTGTAAGAAGATCTGATACTAGCTACAATTACTTAATAAAATTAGGTACTAAAAATAATAGACTTCTTAAAAATGCTTTTGGTGAGGCTCTTCCAGAATATCCTACTTTAGAAGCTAATAGAAGAACTGAATTTATAGTAATAATGAATGAAGCAGATTTAAAAAAGTATAATGACTTTGCAAAAACTGTCGATGTTAATAAAGAAAATTAATATCTAAGGTTTTGGTAAAGGCTATGAAAAAATTATTATTTGTTTTTGCTTTATTTATTTTTGTAATATCTTGCGGTACTACTCCAGAAATGGCACCTGCAGAAAATGCAGAGCCTGTTGCTTTGGCAGTACAAGAAGAACCTCAAGCTGTTACTAATACTGGTGAACTCTATTTACCTCAAGGTACTTCTATAAGAGATTCTCAAAGGGGAAGAGTGTTTGAAACTAATCCTAAAATAATATTTGGATTTGCTAAGACTGCTATGCCTGCAAATGCTAATGTTGCTTTTGCTCAAGTAATAGAGTTTTTAGATAAGAATCCTAATGTTAGATTAGTAATAGAAGGACATACTAGCAATAAGGGAATAGCTTACCCTTATAATTACAACTTATCTGTTAATAGGGTAAAAAATGCTAGAGCTTATTTGGTTAATAATGGGGTTGATGCTAATAGATTAATTGAAAAACCGCTTGGCGAAGCATTGCCTGAGTCTAATGTTCAAGCTAATCTCAGAAGATATGAGTTTATCATTATTGAAAATCAAGCAGATATGGATAAATATAATAATTTTGTATCTACTTTTGATGTGAGAAAGGAAACTGTATATACTGGAAATTAATTAATTTTTATGTATATAATTAGAAATCAAACCTCCTTCTTTCTGTAACAAGAAATGAGGAGGTTTTTTAAATTAAAGGTATTATGTTTTATGAAACAATTTGTTATTTTGTTTTTATTAATTATCTCTTTTAGTTTAATTGCAGAAGATTCTAATCAATCTTTATCATCATCTACTAATGCAGCTACTACAGCATCTAGTTTAAGTGAAGGTTATGTAATAAACAGTGAATTAATGGACACTTTTAAATATGGTACTACTTCTCAAAAAATATCAGCTATTTCTAGAATAAAAAAGACTAAAAATGAAAATGATATATCTGCTATGGTGGAATATTATCCTAATGAAAAAAATAATAAAATAAAAATAGAGATAATTAATTTCTTTAAGCAAAATGTTAATGATAAAGGAAAAACTATAATAGATTATGCTATAGTAGATGAAGATGATAGTGTGAGAAAAGAGGCTTATTATTTATGTTCTATTTATCCTGATATAAAATATGAGTCAAGTATTATGTCTTCTATTAGCAATGAATCTGGACTTATATTAGATAGTATGATAAATGCTTTAGGTTCTATTAAATCTACTTTAGCTTCAGATTATTTAGCAGAGAAATACACTAATGATGTGATTGGCTCTAGCACAAAAATAGAGATATTAAGATATTTTTCTGAGACAAAAGATATTAAAGGCGAAATTATTTGTAGAAATGTAGCACAAAATACAGGTGAGCCTGCTTTAGTTAGATATATGGGAATAGTGGCATTGGGGGCTTATCCTAGTGCTGAAAATTATGAGATATTACAGAAGATATTAAAAGAGGATTTACCTGAAGTTACTGCGAGGGTTATTTATATACTTCCAGAGTACAGTGCTTATGGGGATATTAAAAAAGATATTGTTGAAGCTTGTAAAAATGATAGTGAATCAGTGAGAATATATGCTATTAAAGCTTTGAATAATTATAAGACAGAGCCAGAGATTCAGGAGCTATTGCTTTATAGACTTCAAAATGATAATTCTGAAAATATTACTCTTGAAGTATTAAATCTTTATAGTGATTCCATGCCTACTGGAGAGATGTTTGATGCTATAAAAAAATTAGCCGACTCTTCTGCAAACAAGAAAATTAAAGACAAAGCAAAATCAATAGTGGAAGGCTCTAATAATACAACAACAGAGACAACTACAGCTACTGCTTATTAATGTTTATGATTTTGAAAGAGATTGTTAAAGAATTAGAGATTATTTTATCGGATATTGCATTTTCTGGTATAGATAATGTTGACAGTTCATTTGTAGGAAAAATAGAGCTTCTTGAAAAAAAAGCTATAGAAAATAAA
>NZ_SRZM01000355.1 GCF_019402445.1 Brachyspira pilosicoli | reverse complement strand
GTATTATAATTTGTAATTCCCTCTTTTTTATTGGTATAAAAATTTATAAAGCGAATTTAGTATATACCGAAAATATAATATCATAAATAAATGGAGTAATAAATTATGTTACGTTCTTTATGGACTGCTGCAAGCGGTATGAATGGTATGCAATTTAAAACAGATACAATAGCAAACAACCTTGCTAATGTTAACACCATTGGATATAAAAAAGTAAGAGCAGATTTTGAAGATTTAATATATCAAAATTTAAAAATACAGGGTACTCCTGCAACAGAAGATACTGTAACACCTGTTGGACTTCAAACTGGTTTGGGTGTAAAAAGTGCTGCTACACAAAAAATGTTTGACCAAGGCTCATTGCAGGCTACTGGAAACAAACTAGATTTAGCATTAGAGGGAGAAGGATTTTTTCAAGTATTGATGCCAGATGGAAGTGTATCATATACTAGAGATGGTTCTTTTAAAGTAGATGCTAATGGTCAGCTTGTAACTTCTAATGGATACAAATTAGTACCTGAAATTATTTTTCCAGAAAACTTCCTTGTAGAAAAAATTAATATATCAAGAGAGGGAGTTGTTTCTGTTACAATAGGCGATGAAAATGAACCTGTTGAGTTAGGAAACATTACATTACATAGATTTATAAACCAAGCTGGACTACTTTCTATAGGTGATAACTTATATAAAGAAACTATAGCAAGCGGACCTGCTTTTGAAGGTGAAGCTGGTTCTAAAGGTTTCCCTAGAATACATCAAGGCTTCGTTGAGATGTCTAATGTTAAAGTAGTAGACGAAATGGTAGATATGATAGTTGCACAGAGAGCTTATGAGATGAACTCTAAAGCTGTGCAAACTAGCGATAATCTATTAGCTACTGTTGTAAATTTAAAAAGATAATTTAATTCAATAACAAAAATAAAGAGAGTTTTTAATTTTTTTAAAAGCTCTCTTTTTTATATATATCACCATATACATCTTTTTTATTAACATAAAGAGATGTAAGCATATCGTACTCTTCTTTAATATCTTCAGAATAAGAAAGCCTTGTTTCATCATAATTGCTTCCTGCATTATAATATCTAAGGCTCTGTATTATATCACCATTGAATCTATTTAAAAGTTTAGCTATAAATCTAGCACCAAGTATAATATTCTCTCTATGATTATATCTATTAAGAGTAGGATCAACGTCTTTATTAGCTATAGGTGTAATTTGACAGTAACCATAAGCATTTTTCTTAGACAATGCAGTTGGTATAAAATCACTTTCTATCTTTATTAATGCTACCATAAGCAGCGGATCTATATCATAACTTTGAGATATGTCAAAAATATCTTTAATAAACCAAAAATCTTGATTATAATGATTAGAAATGTCTTGTATTAAATTAACCCAATTATTTGTAACAAAAGAATAATTATTGATATTGAAACTATGTGTTTCTAAATTAGCAGCACACAGTATTATAGTAAAAATGATAACAATTCTTTTCATAAGTTTCCCCCAATAAAATTAAAGTTTTTTCGCTCCTTTAACTATTTTTTTAAAATAGTAGCTGTAAATCTAAAAGTCATAAAATTATATACTATTTTTCATATAAATCAATAGTTTATTATATATTTTATACATATAAAAAAATATTTTTAGTTGACATAATATATATAGATACTGTACAATATAACATATTATTATTTTACACATTTTGAGGTTTTATGTATGCAAAACTCTATGGATAATATTTTAAATCATATATCCTATAATATAAAAAATGAAGATTATGAAGGAACTTTAGAAGCATTAGATAATATTCTAAAAAAAGTACCAAAAAATTATAGAGCCAATTTATACAAAGGACAATTATGTGTTGAAATAAAACAATTTGATGACGCTATTAAATATTTTGAAGAAGCTAAAAGAGTAGATATTAACACATTTAAATCATACAATTTACTTGGCATAAGCTACCATGCAATAGGTAACTATGATAAGGCAATAGAGTGCTTTTATGAAACATTAAAAATAATGCCAAAATCTTATACTGCATACAATTTACTCGGTATAAGTTATTATAAAAAAAATGAACATGATAAAGCAATAGAATGTTTTAATAAAGCAATAGAGATTAATCCAAAATATGATAAAGCATATAATAATTTAGCATTATATCATTATAGAAGTAAGAATTATGAAGCAGCAATAAATTTCTTTGAAAACTCAAAAAGTATGGATGAGATGACTTTTAAAGCTTATGATATGCTTGGAATGTGCTATTATAATATTGGCAATTATGATAAAGCTATAGAATGTTTAAATAGATATTTGCAAAGTAATAGTCGCTCTTACAAAATATCAAATACATTAGGAGCAATATATTCTTACCTAAAAGATTATGACAAAGCAATAGAGTATTTTAATAAAGCAATAGAAATTAACCCTAAATATGCTAATGCTTATAATAATCTTGCATTAATATTTTTTAACAAAAAAAAGTTTGATAAAGCAGCATTATATTTTGATAAAGCAAGAAAGTTTGATTTAGATTCTTTTACAGATTATTATAAATTGGCAATTAGTTATTATTCAAAAAAATATTATTATGAAGCAATAGAATATTTTAAAAAAGTTATAGAAAAAAATCCTAATTCATATAAGGCTTATAATTTTATCGGGCTTTGCTA
>NZ_SRZM01000354.1 GCF_019402445.1 Brachyspira pilosicoli | reverse complement strand
GGTGCGAGCTGCGGGAAAAAGAACAATAAAAACTCGATAAAATTTAAAATTTATTTAATAAAAAAAGATAGCACTAATATAAGCACTATCTTTTATAATCTAAACAATATTAAAAAATCTTTATTTCAATACAAATTTATTTAAGTATTCATAAACAAATATAGCAAGTATTATAAGCGGTATAATGTAACTGCTATAAAGTCTTAAATATGCAGGGAATTTAACTCCCTCACCAGTATTAACCTCTTTAAGAAAATTATCAAATCCCCAGCCAAACTTTCTAGTACAGAAGAATAAAGTAACTAAAGCACCAAGAGGAAGTATATTATTACTTACTATAAAGTCTAATAAATCAAGTATTACAGTACCCTCGCCTAAAGGATTAATATGTGATAAAACATTAAAACCTAAAGCAGTAGGCAAGCTTCCAAAGAAGACTACTAAAAACAATATTACAGAAACTTTCTTTCTTGATAATCCAAACTTATCCATAGCAAAAGAGTATATATTTTCAAATACAGCGATTATAGTAGTAAGAGCAGCCATAGCAAGGAACAAGAAAAATAAAGAACCCCATAATCTTCCCAAAGGCATAGAGTTAAATATATTAGGCAAAGTAACAAAAGTTAAGCCAGCTCCCTGACCAGGATTAACATTAAAAGCAAAACTAGCAGGAAATATTAAAAGACCAGCAAGCAAAGCCACTAATGTATCTAATGCTACAACTATAAGAGCTTCCCCTGTTAATCTTTGTTTTTTATCTATATAGCTTCCAAATATAGCCATTCCGCCCTGACCAACACTAAGAGAGAAGAAAGCCTGTCCAATAGCAGCATAAAATATACCAATAAAACCAGAAAATCCACCGCCGAATAATTTATTGAAATCAGGAATTAAATAGAATTTTAAACCCTCAACAGCACCATCTAAAGTTACAGCTCTTATTATTAACACTATAAGCAAAGCAAATAAAGATATCATCATAAACTTACTTGCTCTCTCAACTCCGTTTTGAAGACCAAAAGAACAAATTAAAATACCTATTAATACACTAACCCCCATCCATAAAACTAAAGTAGAAGGGCTTCCAAGTACGCCATTAAAGAAAGTTCCAATCTGATCGGCATTCAATGAAGTAAATTTACCAGTTAAAGTAAAATAGAAATAAGATAAACACCAACCGCATATAGTAGTGTAAAATAACATAAGAAGCACATTACCAATAATTTGAACATACCCTATTTTGTGCCAATGCTGACCTTTTTTCTCTAATTTTAGAAAAGAGTTAGATATATCATGTCCGCCGGCTCTTCCTACAGCAAACTCCATAATCATAGGTATAGTACAAAATGCCACTATAGATATAATATAAAGTACAACAAATGCACCTCCGCCGTACTGACCTGTAATATAAGGAAATCTCCAAACATTACCCATACCTACAGCACAACCAGCTGAAACAAGTATAAACCCTAATCTGCTGCCAAGTTTTTCTCTCTCTTTCATAAGTAATACTCCAATAAAAACATTAAAAAATGTTATGTTTCTATATACAATAATGTAGTATGATATTATATAAAACAAATAAAATCAATAGCTAACACTTTTTAATATACATTTTATTGACAAAAAAATTTACTATTATATACTTTTTTTATGAGTTCATCTATCAATTTATCTACAAACATCAAAACTCAATTAAGACATGAATTAAGATTAAACGCTCAAACAAAATTATGGCTAGATACAATATCAATGCCTGCAATAGAATTAAAAGAAAAGATAGAAAAAGAAATGGAAGAAAACCCTTTCTTGGAATATGATTTTAAAAATAGTAGTAGTAAAGATATTGATAATATAATAGAGAACACACTTCAAAGCGAGGGCGAAAGCCTATTTGAACACCTTAAAACACAAATAAATATAGCATTTGACAATAAAAAAGATATAGAATTAGCAGAACATATATGCAGTTTTATAGATAAAGACGGATATATAAAAACACCATACGAAACAATATCAGAAACATTAAATGCAAATATAAAAGATGTACAGAGAATAATTAATATATTAAAAACCTTCGACCCATTAGGAGTTTGTGCGAAGGATATTGGAGAATGTTTATCTATACAGCTTAAATCGAGAGATGATATAGAAGAGAGTATAAAAGAAATAGCTATAAAAATAGTAGAAAAGTTCTTAAAAGAGCTTGGAAATAAAAATTATGACTATATAGCAAATGAAATTAATATTACTAAAGATAAAGTACTTGAAGCTCTAAAAATAATACAAACATTAGAGCCCTACCCTGCAAGAGAATATGACACTACCCCTATAAAATACATAGTACCTGAAATTTTTATATTCAAAGAAAACAATGAGTGGGTTGTAAAAACTAATGAAAGCTTTATAAAACCCTTGAAAATTAGCAAAAAATATAGTAAACTAATAAATGAGGGGAAAAATAATAGAGAAGATATAAACTTTTTGAAAGAAAAAAAGAAAATGGCTGAAAATTTAATAAATGCCGTTAGTGAAAGAAAAAAAACACTATTAAAAGTAGGCGAAGGATTATTAAAATTTCAACTTCCTTTCTTTGAAAATGGAAAAGAGTTTGTAAAGCCCTTAAAATTACAAGATTTATCATTGGAAGTCTCTTTAAGTGAGTCTACAATAAGCAGAATATCAAATGGTAAATACTTAAATACAGTTTGGGGTACTTTTTCTATAAAATATTTCTTTTCAAAAGAGCTTAAAGGTGGTGTATCATCTAGAGCTGTTAAAGAAATAATAAAAAGAATAATAAAAGACTCCCCTGTTAAATTGACTGATGAAAAAATAAGGCTGATATTAAAAAGCGAAGGTATTGATATATCAAGAAGAACAGTTGCTAAATATAGGCTTTCATCGTCAATATTATAAAAATCAAAGGAGAAATTTTATGCATCAAAACATTATAGGTAAAAATGTGAGAATCACTAAAAACGTAAGAGAACATATAGCTAATAAGATGCAAAATATAAAAGTTCATTCTGATAAAATCATAGATGCTAATATCATCTGTGAGCATATACATGAAGAATATATAGTTCAAGGTACTATCACTTTCGGTAAACAAGTATTCCATGATAAAGAAAAAGAAAAAGACTTGTATGCAGCAATAGATACAATGTTCCAAAAAATAGAAAGAAAGGTTAGAAAATCTAAAGAGAAAAATATAGATAAATCTCAAAGAGCTGTAGTTGATAAAAGTGTACAAGCTGAAGATGATGCTTCTTATTCTATAAATACAGTATCTTTGTATGAAAAACCTTTAGATGAAATTGATGCTCTTGTTATATTTAATCATGATAAAAGACCGTATCTTGCTTATTTCCCTATAAAAAGAGAAGAAGATTTATATAGCGTAAAAATAGGTAAGTATCCTTCTTATTTATTTAAAGGAAATGATTCTAAAACTTATGAAATATATGAAAGTGATGATTCTAATTCTTGGAATATAGATGAAGTAAGTTTAACTAGCGACAATAATATAGATGCTAGTTCAAGTAAAAAATATGAATTAAAAGAATATAATGTGAGTGAGGCAGTAAACTACTTAACAGAAAACAACAATGAAAAGTTTGTAGTATATGTAAGTAGTGTTACAGGTCAGGTAGAAGCTTTATATAAAGAATCAGATATATCTTTTACTTTAATAAGAATATTTGAGATATAATTTTTTATAAATTAATACTATTTTGGAGGGCTTAATAAAAATGAGCTTGATAGACTATATCAACAAAGATGCAATAATGATAGATGTTCAAGAGACGGATAAAGAACGTTTGCTCTCTAAAATGGTAGAAAGGCTTAATGAATGCGGTCTTTTGCTGAATAAAGATGAGGCAGAACATTCAATTATGGCTAGGGAAAAGCTTATGAGCACTGGGGTTGGAAGTGGCATAGCTATTCCGCATGCTAAAACTGATGCTGTAGACAAAATAGTTTTAACTGTTGCCACAATAAAAAATGGTATAAATTATAAATCTGTAGACAAGAAAAAAGTATTTATAGTTTTTATGCTTCTTGCCCCTAAGGATTCTGCATCAGAAAATTTAAAAGTATTAACTACAATAGCTAAAATACTTAGAGATAATAGTCATTTTGTAGAGAAACTTATAAATACAGATAAAAATGAAGATATAATATCTCTTATCGCTAAAGAGGAAATGAAATTATAATGCCTAAAAAAATAAATGTTGAAAAATTCCTTGAAATCAACGAAAACAGAAACAACATATTAAAAATAAGAAGATTAACAGGTTTAATTGGCATGAAAAATGAAATATATAGTTGCGATGTCAATAGACCTGGTATGGCATTATTTAGATATTTTCAGGATTTCGCTTTTGAAAGAATACAAATATTTGGAAAAGGCGAAGGAAATTATGTTGTAACTTTAGACAAAGAAAATAAGACTGATATATTTGAAGAGATGCTTTCTTATAAGATTCCTATATGTATATTTACTTATGGGCTTGTACCACCTGAATCTTTTATAGAGATTGCCAAAAAGAATGATATATGTGTTATTGTTACTGAGCTTCCTACTAATGAGTTTGTATTATCTATGCAAAACTTAATAGAAGAGGAGTTTTTAGAATCTTTTAGAGTTCATGGCGGGCTTGTTGAGGTTTTTGGGGTTGGAATTTTAATATTAGGTAAAAGCGGTGTTGGTAAGAGTGAGGCTACTTTAGAGCTTATATATAAAGGTCATAGGCTTATAGCAGATGATACTGTTGAATTTAAAAAATTAAAAGACGGTAGAATTATTGGTAAAAAGCATGATGTTATTAAGCATAAAATGGAAGTGAGGGGTATTGGAATAGTAGATATAAGCAGGCTTTCTGGTATGAGTGCCATTAGAGATAAAAAAAGGCTTGATTTGGTGATTGAGCTTGAGCAGTGGAAAGATGATGAACAGTATGACAGAATGGGGCTTTATGATAAAACTTATAATATACTAAACACCGAAATACCTTATATAAAATTGCCTGTGCGTGCCGGAAGAAACATATGTATATTAATAGAAACTGCCGCTAAAAACTTACGTTTAAAAGAGATGGGCTATAATAGTGCTAAAGAATTGGATAAAGATTTAATAGAAGCTATGCAAAAAAAAGGTTCATAAAAACAAACATATCTATTATATTAAAAAAGGATTAGAGATATATGTCAAAAATAGCTGTTGGTATGAGTGCGGGAGTAGATTCTACAACAACGGCAAAACTTTTAAAAGAACAGAGTAATGAAGTTTTTGGTGTTACAATGCTTCTTTGGGACGGTGATGAGAGGGCTCCTTTAGCTGGTTCTTGTTATGGTCCTTATCAAAATAAAGTGGTTGAAGAATGCAAAAAATATGCTGCTCAAATTGGCATTGATTATTATGCTTTTGATGTTAGTGAATTATTTCAAAAAAAAGTAATAGATTATGTAAAAGATTCATACAAAAAAGGACTCACTCCAAACCCTTGTATAATGTGTAATAGAGAAATTAAGTTTATGGCTTTATTTGATGCTATAGAAAAAAGCGGTTTAACTTTTGATAAATTTGCTACTGGGCATTATGCAGGCGTAAGATATGATGAAGAGAGTAAAAGATATATACTTTTAAGAGGAAAAAACCATATAAAAGACCAATCTTATTTTTTATATAGATTAACTCAAGAGCAATTATCAAAAATAATGTTTCCTATGTATGAAATGACTAAGGAAGATACAAGAAACTTAGCAAGAGAATATAACCTTATTGATGTGGCAGAGAAAACCGACAGTCAAGATTTTTTTGCAGGTGAATATCATAGATTATTTGATGAAGACTTAGAAGGAAATATTGTGCATATAGAAACTAATGAAATATTAGGTAAGCATAATGGAATATGGCATTATACAGTTGGGCAGAGAAAAGGACTTGGTATTGCATACAAAGAGCCTCTTTTTATAATATCATTAGACAGCAGCACTAACACTGTTTATGTTGGAAATAAAAATCACACCATTATAGACAAAGTTACAATATATGATATAAATTGGATAGTAAACAAAAGAGAAAAAGAGTTTACAGCATTGGTAAAAACAAGAAGTGCCCATAAAGGTACTATGGCAAATGTAGTACCAATAGATGAAAATAGAATAGATATACATTTTTTAGAGCCTACAGGTATAGTAGCCAAAGGACAATCATGTGTTTGCTATGACGGCGAGATTACATTGTGCGGCGGAATTGTATATTAAAACAATAATTTCTATCAACTTTTTCCCACAGCTCACGCTGTGCGGACTTCGTCAAAGTTTTCGCCCTTTGGGCACGCTTCGCGAAAGTACAAGTGTTTTATATTTGTATGTTTGGAATATATATAAACTATATTGTAATACCAACGTTTTAAGCATACACAATGCAGTCTTTTTGCTTCTTTGGGTCACCAAAAGAAGTTGGGGGGCTACCCTACGGGCACGCTTCGCAGGGTGGCTAGTCCCCGCAAGCAATAAAAATATAAAAACTGAATTTTTACAGACTTAAAATTTTTAGTGTATGTTAAAACAATTTTTTTCTTGTTCTTTTTCCCGCAGCTTAC
>NZ_SRZM01000353.1 GCF_019402445.1 Brachyspira pilosicoli | reverse complement strand
ATTTTTTAATAGAGCAAGGTGCTGATGTAAACATAAAAAATAAACGAGAATATACTCCTTTTATATATCTTGGTATGGGTGAAGGTAATTTTAATAATAAAAGTTTTCAGGAATATCGTATAAAATTAGCTGAAGTTTTATTAGAAAAAGGTGCAGATATTAATGCTCAAGATTATGAAGGATACACTTCTTTAATGTGGGCTTGTGCATCATCAGGATCAAGGTTTGCTGAACCATATGTTAAATTTCTAGTAGAAAAAGGAGCCGATGTAAATATAGAAAATGACTATGGAGATACAGCTTTAGATATAGCAGAGAATCTTAAACTTAGA
>NZ_SRZM01000352.1 GCF_019402445.1 Brachyspira pilosicoli | reverse complement strand
TGAAGAAGAAAATAAAATAGACGAAAACACTCTAATAGGTGATGATGAAATAGAAGAAAATATAAATGATAACTCTTTGATAGATGATGATAAAGTAATAGTTGATGATAATACTCTAATAGGTGATGATGAAGAACTTGAAGAAATAGTAGAAAATAATTTAGAAAAATTGAATGAAATTATGGAATTAAATGCTGTTAATCAAGTAAAAGATGCCGATTTAAGTATTATGGAACATCTTATATCAGGTCAAAGTGATGAAGATGGTCATGAACTTATACATATAGATAATAAAAAAAATAAAAACAATAATAACAAAAATAAAAAGTCTGTTGAAGAATATGATGAAACAGATAAACTTCTAACAAAGGAACATACAATGGCTGAAGAAAAAGAATTATATGAAACAGAAAAAAATAATATAGAAACTAATGTAAAAGTAGAAGATGAATTTAGCCTTAATGAAGATATAGAAAAAAAAGAAAATACAGAATACAATCCAAATGAAGATTTTGACGGAGAAATAAGTCAATTAGATTTAGATTTCGCCATAAAGATGTTTGAAGCAGAAGAAAATAGTAATAATAATGAAATAGCATATTGTGGCAAAAATGATCTTTTACTTTCAGAAAGCGAAATGAATAAATTTAAAAAACTATTCTCATACTTTAAAAACATAGTAGAGAAAATGCCAACTGAATGTTTAAAAGATTTCTCTAAAACAGAGTTCTATGATCTTTATTCATCTTTAAGCAGAAAGTTTGATGATTAAGCTTTATCTTTAAGTAAAACTATATCCTCACCCTCTAATTCTTTAATTCTTACAGATATATATTGGTCAGCAGGAACATTTAATGCAAGCCCAACATAATTTGCAGATATAGGAAGCTCTCTTCCAAATCTATCAACTAATACAAGTAAAACAACTCTCTGAGGTCTACCATATTCAAATAAAGCATTTAAAGCAGCTCTAATAGTTCTGCCTGTATAAAGTACATCATCTACAAGAAGAATAGTTTTTCCTGTAATATCAAAAGGTATGTCAGTTTCTTTAATTTCAGGGAATTCTGATAAAGTAGATAAATCATCTCTATAGAGGTTAATATCAATGGCACCTATAGGTATATCTATATTTATTTTCTCTTCTATAAGTTTTTTAAGTCTTACAGCCAAATAATCTCCTCTTCTTCTTATACCCACAATAGAAAGTTTATCCATATTTTCCTTTTCAATTACTTCAGCAGCAAGTCTTGGAAGAACTTTTTCATAATCTTCAGCTTTTAATAAAACTCTCATCAATATAACCCCTTTTTATTTATCATTAAAAATACTATTTGATTATAATATTAAAGCAAAAAAAAGCAATATAATAATTTTTACATTTTATAAAAAAA
>NZ_SRZM01000351.1 GCF_019402445.1 Brachyspira pilosicoli | reverse complement strand
CAAATAATACTAATTTTATCTTTAATAAGATAAATTATTAAATTTAAGCTAAAATATAAATTTATTTTAACAAATTATATTTTATTATAATATTATAATAATTATGACACTTTTATCATTTAGGCTCTGTTATGTATCCTGTCAAAGCACTGTATGCTGCTGTAGCAGGACTAGCCAAATATACTTTTGAAGTTTTATCCCCCATTCTTCCAACAAAGTTTCTATTAGTTGTAGTAACAGCAACCTCATCATGTGCAAGTATTCCCATATATCCGCCCAAACAAGGTCCGCATGTAGGAGTAGATACCGCACAACCAGCGTCAATAAATATATCCATATAGCCTAATTTTATGCACTCTTTATAAACTTTCTGTGTAGCAGGAATAATTATACATCTTACATTTTTAGCTACTTTTTTGCCTTTTAAAATGTTGGCAGCAATAGCCATATCAGACAATCTTCCATTTGTACAAGAACCTATAACAACCTGATCAACTTTTATGTCTTTTAATTCTTTAGCTTCTTTTGTGTTTTCAGGTAAATGAGGGCAAGCAACTGTAGGCTCAATTGCAGATAAATCAATATCATACTCTTTTTCGTATACTGCATCATCATCAGCTCTAAAAATAGTATAATCTCTTTTTACTATGTCTTTTAAGAATTCTATAGTTTTGTCATCAACTTCAAATATTCCATTTTTAGCACCTGCCTCAATAGCCATATTAGAAATACAAGCCCTGTCGTCCATAGTAAGAGATGAAACACCCTCGCCCCTAAACTCCATAGATTTGTATAATGCTCCATCAACTCCTATCATACCTATAATATGAAGTATAACATCTTTACCAGATACATTTGGCTTTAACTTTCCTTTAAGATTAAACTTAATAGCAGCAGGAACTTTGAACCAAACCTTTCCAGTAGCCATAGCAGCAGCCATATCAGTGCTTCCTACTCCAGTAGAAAAAGCACCAAAAGCCCCATAAGTACAAGTATGAGAATCAGCCCCAATTATAACTTCACCTGGAGCAACTAAACCTTTCTCAGGCAAAAGTGCATGCTCAACACCCATATCACCCACATCATAATAATGTGTAATATCATGCTTATTAGCAAAATCTCTGCATTGTTTGCACTGCTCTGCAGCTTTAATATCTTTGTTTGGAGCAAAATGGTCCATAACCAAAGCTATTTTTTCTTTATCAAAAACTTTATTAAAACCATATTTTTCAAACTCGTTTATAGCAACAGGACTTGTTATGTCATTGCCTAAAACTAAATCGGTTCTAACCATTATAAGCTCACCTGCCTCAACTTTGTCAACTCCAGCATGTGCAGCTAAAATCTTTTGTGTGATAGTCATTTTTATATCCTTCAATAATTAATTTACACAGCATAAAAATCATAATATATCATAAAAAAGGGCTTTTACAATCTATTAAAAATTGCATAAGCCCTATAAAATTACAATTTGTTCAAACCATTAATATAAGCCATCAAACTTGCCTGTATAATATCTGTACTTACAGCTCTGCCAATAACTGTTTTATTATCAGAAGCAAGTCTCACAATAACCTCTCCTAAAGCATCTTCACCTTCTGTAATGGCATTAATAGTATATGTAACCAATTTAGCTCTATTTGATGTTACAGAGTCAATAGCTCCAAATGCCGCATCAATAGGTCCGTTTCCTTTACCTATAACCTCAACAACATTGCCTTTATTGTCAATTATAGATACAGAAGCAAAAGACGATATTGAATCACTATCATTAACCATAAAACTTTTTAATGTATAGTTAGGGTTCTCTATATTTGTGTTTCCTATTAACAATGCTTCAATATCAGAATCAGTAACTATCTTTTTCTTGTCTGCCAAAGCTTTAAACTCTGTAAACTTATCTTCTAAAGCTTTATCATCAATGTCATAACCCAAAGATTCAATTCTGTCTTTAAAAGCATGTTTACCAGAATGTTTACCTAATACCATTTTGTTTTGAGGTATGCCTATATCTTCAACATTCATAATCTCATAAGTAGAACGCTCTTTTAATACACCATGTTGATGAATACCAGCCTCATGAGCAAAAGCATTAGCTCCCACTATAGCCTTATTTGGAGCAACCACCATACCAGAAATTGTAGATAATAATTTTGATACTTTATAAATGCGTTTAGTGTTAATATCAGTATATGCATTATAAAAATCTTTTCTTGTTTTTATGCCCATTACAATCTCTTCCAAACTAGCATTACCAGCACGCTCACCTATACCATTAATAGTACATTCTACCTGAGTAGCACCAGCCAACACCGCCGACAAAGAATTAGCAGTACCAAGTCCTAAATCATCATGACAATGCACAGATATATCAACATTCTCTATACCTTTAACATTCTCTTTTAAATATTTTATTAAGTCAGCCATTTCTATAGGAGTGGTATATCCAACAGTATCAGGAACATTTATAGTAGTAGCACCATTTTCAATAGCAACAGAATAAGCCTTAGCTAAAAACTCTCTGTCGCTTCTTGATGCATCTTCAGCAGAAAACTCTATAAACTCGAATTTGGTTTTAGCATAAGAAACAGATTCTTTTATAGTTTCTAATACTTGCTCTCTGGTCATCTCTAATTTATGCTTTAAGTGTATATCACTTGTAGCTATAAATGTATGAAGCATAGGGTGTTTTGCCTCAGCAAGTGCCTCATAAGCTCTGTCTATATCTTTTTTGTTGCATCTTGCTAAGCTTACCAATTTTGCATTTTCTACAACCTTGCTTACTTCTCTTATAGCATTGAAATCATCATCAGAACATATAGCAAAACCTGCTTCTATGATATCAACACCCAATTTATCTAATTCAGCTGCCATCTCTAATTTTTCAGCCAAATTCATAGTACAACCAGGAGATTGTTCTCCATCTCTTAAAGTAGTATCAAAAATTTTAATCTTTCTCATTGTTAAAACCTTTTATAAATAAACCATTGTATAATTAAATATTTTTATTGTTTGTATAAAATTGTTTATTTTTTCTTGTTCTTTTTCCCGCAGCTTAC
>NZ_SRZM01000350.1 GCF_019402445.1 Brachyspira pilosicoli | reverse complement strand
AAAAAAGATTTAAAAAAGATACATACATTTAAACAATATAATTTTAATATAGAAAGATTTATAAATGAGTTTGAATTAAATGATGATGAGAGATTTATTTTATATTGTTTAATTACTTATACGATTTATGGGGATTCTATGTCTGCTATATCTGTAAGAAGAATATTAGAACTCATTACAATGGATGCAGATATTTATATTAACAAGTATCATTATTTTGACAGTAAAAGTAAATTAATGTCAAGCGGCATACTTGTTTTATCTCATGAGCCTTATTCAAGTATTGGTCTTTTAGAAGTGTCTAATACTTTAATTACATTTGTTAATTCAAAGATAGTTTTTGCTTTTTTAGAGAAAGAAAGCTATGATTTAATATTAGATATTACAAACAAAGAAAATTATATAGATACAAAGTCTAAAAAGAAGATTATAAAAGAGCCAAGAATATTAACACCAAAAGAGATAGTTTCCGAGCTTAACAAAACAGTAATAGGTCAAGATGATGCTAAGAAGGCATTATCTGTTCATGCTTATTTACATTGTTTAAGAATTAATGGAAATAAAGATATACCATTTAGGTCAAATATTCTTATGATAGGACCTACTGGAGTTGGTAAAACATATTTAGTAAAAACATTGGCAGATATTTTAGGATTACCATTTGCACGTGCAGATGTTACCACACTTACCGAAACTGGTTATGTTGGAGATGATGTTGAGGTTGTATTGTATAATCTTTATAAGAAGGCTAATGGTGATTTAGATAAAGCTCAGCATGGTATAGTATTTTTAGATGAGGTAGATAAGATAGCAAAAGCTGATGCTCATCAATCTACCACAGGCAACCCTTCAGACAAGGCGGTTCAAGAGGCTTTACTTTCTATGATGAATGGCGAGGATATTAGAGTTCCTGAGTTTGGCGACAGAAGAATGATGCATTCAAGCGATGGAATTGTAATGAATACTAAAAATATTTTATTTATTTTTGGCGGTGCTTTTGTTGGGCTTGAAGATATTATAAAGATGCGTCTTAAAGGTGAGAGTAGTTTAGGATTTGGTTCTAATGCGATTTTAAATAAGCTTCAAAAAAACAAGATACTTAGTCAGGTTGATGTGAAAGATGTAGAGAAATATGGTATGATACCAGAGTTTATAGGAAGAATACCAATAATTGTAACTTTAAATGAGCTTACTAAAGATAATTTAAAAGATATATTGCTAAAAACTAAAGAATCACCTATAATAAAATATGTAGATTTCTTTAAGAGTATAGGAAAGAAGCTAATATTAACAGATGATGCTATAAATTATATAGTGGATAAAGCTTCTACTATGAATATGGGAGCAAGGTCATTAAAAAGTATAGTTGAAACTGCTATGGTTAATATACTTTTTAATTTAGATGGTATAAATGGAAATGCTTTAACTCTAACTAAAAAAGATATAGAGAAAGCATTTGAAGAGAGGGAGGTAGTAATCTCAAGCGATAAAGATTTTGTTAAAAAAACTAATATTGGTTTAAAAGAAGATAAAACTTATATGGCTTGATTTTACTTAAATGTTTAAAGTCTGTTTTATATATGTAAACAGTAATGGAGTTGGCAAATAATGATGACAAAAGAAAAAGAATTATTAAAAGATTATGAATTAATAGAAGCCCACAAGAATGGGGATAATGAAGCTTTGGATATTTTACTTACTAGGTATAAAAATTATATCTTTAATATATCTTATCGCTTTATGCATAACTATGAAGATGCTATGGATTTAACTCAAGATGTTTTAATCCGTGTATATAAAGCTATAGGAAGATATGAAGAGAGAAACTATTTTAAAGGCTGGTTATACAGAATTATCAGCAACACTGCTATTAATATGTATTCTAAAGCTTATAGGCGTGAATCTCCTTATCTTGAGAAATTAGAGGTTGTGGACGATAAGAGATATAATACCGAAAAAGAATATGAGAGAGTATATTTGCAAGAGAAAATATATACGGCTTCTAGCAAATTGAAAGGAAAACAAAGAGATGTATTTATTTTGAGATATTATGAAAATTATTCTTATAAAGAGATAGCTGATATTTTAAATATATCTAGTGATTCTGCTAAGAGTAATTATTCTTATGCTCTCAAAAAAATGAAAACTTTGTTAGAAAAAGAAAGGACTCTTTTATGAAATTACATGAAATGATGCAATTTAAAGCTAAAATTGAAAGAAAAAGGAATTATTTCAATTTGAATAACTTGCCAGATGATGAATGGGCTCGCATGTTAAGTAGGGCTAAAGTAGAGAGTACTATAGTAAAAAAAGAGAATACTCTTTTTGATTATATGTATTCTATGATGTGCTCTAGAAAGCTTTCATTTGTATTATCTATGGCTATAATTGCAGCATTGATTTTATCTTTTTTATACGCTAATCCTAGTGTTATAAAAAATAGTGAGTTGGATAATATTAATACAGCTTCTACTAATAGAAGAAATATACCTGTTATTAATGTATCTAGGTTGTAATTTCTTCTAATAGTGATTAAATATAGTAGAATTGTATATATTACTTTAATATGCAATTCTATTTTTTTATAAGCTTAGTTTTTTTATATCCGATAAATATTGAAAAAAGAATATAATATATAAATTAAAATAGGAAATACAATATGTCTTATCCATTTCGTCTTACTAATAAAGCTATAAGAATATTAGACTTACACTCTGTGGAAGAAGCTAAGAGATTAAATCATGATATGCTTACTCCAGAGCATGTTTTATTAGGAATATTTCATGAAACTGATTCAATAGTTGTGAATGTTTTAAATAAATTAAAAATAGATATAGAAAAAATTAAATTTGATATAGAATCTTCTATGGTAAAATCTACAAGCAACACTAAATTGTTTGGTAAGATACCTCCATCACCACGCATTCAGCATTTAATAAGCAGAGCGGCAGAAGAGGCTAAATCATTAGGAGATAATTGCATAAGCACAGAACATTTACTTCTTGGTATTTTAAAAGAGGAAAATGGGATAGCATATAATGTACTTACTAGCTATAATTTAGATTTAAAAACATTAAGACATGAGATGATGAGAATTAGAGGTAAATCTGGTTCTTCATCAAATATTTCTGAATCTTCTTCTAGCACTATTCAAGAAGATAATACAGCAAGAACTCCTACTTTAGATAAGTTTGCACGTGATTTAACTAAAATGGCTAGAGAAAAGGCATTGGATAGAGTGATTGGCAGAGAAAACGAGGTAATGAGAGTTGTACAGATACTTTCAAGGAGAAAGAAAAATAATCCTATACTATTAGGAGAGCCTGGGGTTGGTAAGACTGCTATAGTTGAGGGATTGGCAGAAAAGATTGTTTCTACTGATGTGCCTGATATATTATTAAAAAAGAGAGTTTTAAGTTTAGATTTATCTTCTGTTGTTGCTGGTACTAAATATAGAGGCGAGTTTGAAGAGAGAATAAAAAACATTGTAATGGAGATAAAGAAAGTCGGCAATATTATAATATTTATAGATGAGCTTCATACTTTAATTGGGGCTGGAGGTGCAGAGGGGGCTTTAGATGCTGCTAATATGCTTAAGCCTGCACTTTCTCGAGGTGAGATTCAATGTATTGGGGCAACTACTATAAATGAATATAAAAAGTATATAGAAAAAGATGGTGCTTTGGTGAGAAGATTTCAGCCTATAAATGTTGAAGAGCCTTCTATTGAGGACACTATAGAAATATTAAATGGAATAAAATCTAAATATGAAGAGCATCATAAAGTAAAATATACTGATGGTGCTATTTATGCTTCTGCTGTATTAAGTAAAAGATATATATTCGAAAGACATTTACCAGATAAGGCTATAGATTTAATTGATGAGGCAGGTTCAAGGGCAAGACTTATGAATATGGTAAGACCTCAGGAGTTAAAGGATTTAGAAAACAAAATAAAAGAGCTTAATCAGGAAAAAGAAACTGTTGTAAAAAATCAGATTTTTGAAGAGGCTGTTAAATTAAGAGATGCTATAAAATCTTTACAAGAGGAATTGGATAAAAAAGAAGCTGAGTGGAGAAGCGAGAGAGATAAAACAGAAACAATTATTAATGAAGATGATATAAGACATGTAATATCAGAAATTACAAATATACCAGTAAAAAGATTATTAGATTCTGAGAGTAAAAGACTTATTGGTATGGAAGATGAGCTTCACAGTAAGATAGTTGGACAAAAGGAAGCTATATCATCTATATCAAAAGCTATAAGAAGGGCAAGAGCGGGGTTAAAAAGCACTAAAAAACCGCTTGGAAGTTTTATATTTTTAGGTCCTACTGGTGTTGGTAAAACTGCTTTAGCTAAGGTGCTTTCAGAGTTTATGTTTGGAGATAGTGACGCTCTTATAAGAATAGATATGAGTGAGTTTATGGAGAAGTTTGCAGTAAGCAGACTTATTGGAGCTCCTCCTGGATATGTTGGATATGAAGAGGGAGGCGGACTTACAGAGAAGGTGAGAAGAAAACCTTATTCTTTAATACTTTTTGATGAAATAGAAAAAGCTCACCCAGACATCACAAACATACTTTTACAGGTTCTTGAAGAAGGTCAGCTTACAGACAACTTTGGAAGAAAGGTTGATTTCTCTAATACTATAATTATTATAACAAGCAACTTGGGAGCAAGAGATATTGTTAAAGGAACTTCTTTAGGTTTTAATGCTATTGGAAGTGAAAAAGATATTAATGACATGAAAAACTTTGCTATGGAAGAATTAAAGCAGAATTTCAATCCAGAGTTTTTAAACAGAATAGATGATATTATAGTATTCCATACACTTACAAAAGAAGATTTAAAAGATATTATAGAGATTATGCTTAGAGAGTTGAATGAAGCTATAAAAGATAGAAATATTTTTATAAGTTTAACTGATGAGGCAAAAAATTACATAATAGATAAAGGTTTTGATAAGAAGTATGGTGCAAGAAGTTTAAGACGTGCTATACAAAAAGAGGTTGAAGATTATATTAGCACAGAGATACTTTTCGGGCATATTGAAGAGGGTGATAATATAAATGTTGATTCTGATGGGCAGTCGCTACTGTTTAATGTTGAAAAGGTAAAGACCTACAGAGAAAATGAGGTAGAAGAGTTATCTAAGAGTTGATTATTAAGAGCTCCAAATATTAATTTATTTGGGGCTTTTTAGTGTTATGAAGTTTTAATATTTTTATGAAATGTATATAAAAAATATTAGTTTATTTAAACTAGAGCTTATATTATATATAAAATATAATTATATGATTTTATATTAATTATATACTTGCACTTTTTGGTTCTTTTGACGAAG
>NZ_SRZM01000035.1 GCF_019402445.1 Brachyspira pilosicoli | reverse complement strand
ATAATATATAGTAATACAAACAATATAGTACCAATAATACCTATTAAATTATGAGTAATACCAAAAGAAATATCTTTCTTAATATAAATATTATATCTAAATGAGAAATATGCTATTATTATAAATAATAGTAAATAATAAATTGGTGATAAAATCTTTTTAAATAAAACATCAAAAATAATATCATTAGAATAACCAAAAGAAGGAAGCTCAGTTTTCAAACTTATAATATCTTTTAATCCTGTATAACCTAATATTCTAAACGTGTAATCTTTAATATTTTTTATAGCACTATCAGATATATTAATAGAAATAACATTTTCATTTATATTACTATTATCATAAGTGTTATTTAAATCATTAAATTTTGCTTTTAAAATAATATTCTTCATATCTGGATTATTGAATGAATCAGTTATTTTACCATATTTATATATTACTTTATTTGTAGCCTTTAATTGATTATCCAAATTAATAATAGACACATCATATAAATATAATGACTCTCCAAAGAAAATACTATAAAGAGCACAAAGCATAGTATTATTATTAAGCATTAAAGTAATACCATTATTTTCTAGCATAGTAGTATTTGTTATAGAATAATAGTCATCAATAAAAAACTTTCTAATCTCATGTGCCCTATCTATAAAAAAATCATATCTATTAATGCTATCAACTATCAAAGAATAATAAGTTTTAATTTCATTTATATTAGGATAATTAACATACAAATTAGATATACTACTATATGCTTTCCAAAAACTTCCAGTTCTATATAATTCTATAGTATCTGCAAGTTTGCCATATGCCAATGATTCATAAAAGTTTTTACCAATATATAGAGGTTTATTATTTTGTATAATGCTAATCTTATTAAGATAATAAATAGCTAAAGGATTATACCTATCAATTTTAAGCACATCAGTATAATATCTATTAGCAAGATTATAATTTGAAAGACTAAATGCTCTAGAACCTTGAGAAAGCAAATTATTTACGTAAGTAGCCCTATCAGTATTTTGAATCTCTTCTAACTCAATTCTTTTATTTTCAATATCTTTTAATAACAATAAAATATTTCCATCATTTCTATCATATATTAAAGCGTTTCTAGCTAGCTTCTCTGCCTCATTCAAATTACCATTATCAAATTCTTGCTGAGCTTTTTGATATTCATATTCTTTAAGAGATAATTTATACTGATTGAAATGCTTATAATCTTTATTTGTATTATATTCTTTTAATGCATATATTAACTTATCAGCTAAGAAATAATCATAAAAAGCAAAAAATGTAGTTAATACAACTATTAAAGCAATAGGTATAGCAATAATTCTAGATATTGGTAATCCTGGTAAATAATAACCTTTAAAAAATGCCGAATATACGCTTAAAGCTATAATAAAAGGGATAAAATTTTTATATATAAGAAGCGAAACAAAAATATATACAGGTAAGTCATATACCTTTCCCTCTCCCCTAGTATATATATTATATAGTAGAAATATAAAAAATATTGAAATAATACTAATAATAGAAAAGCTTAGTATCAATCTTAGAATTATACCAATTTTTTTCATTATTCTTCCACTACTTGCTCAACATCTTCATCAATTATTACTTCTTCTACTGTTTCAATAGGTTTTAATTTAGGTTTTTTTGTATATATATCTTGCATAACTTTTTGAGCTAATACTTTAGGAGGCAAAACAGCAAAATCATTGATAACAATATTAAAATAATCTATAGCCTCTTCATACTTATTCTGATAATAATAACAGAAACCAATCTCATAATATGCCCAAGAAACATCTTTAGCGAAATTATTTCTATCAAAATTGTCTATGATATACTGATAGTATGCTATAGCATTTTTATATCTTTTATTATTAAATTCAGTATAAGCTTTTTCTGCTATAATTTTAGGGTATCTTTCTTCAGCATCCACTTGTACAGTTGTGGCACAAGATATGGAGAATAAAGCAAAAATAAGCAATAAATAATAAGTTTTTTTCACCAACAAAATCCACTATTTTTTTATAGAATAGACTTCATCGCGTACTGGCAAACTTTTGCGTAAGATTTTTAGGAAACTTCTTAAATCGCCCATATCCTTATAATCATCGCATTTTTCTACAGTTCTTCTAGCAACTGTAAAATACTTGTACATTTTTTCTTCACCAAGTTTTTTACGCCATTGTTCCTGAGTACATTTTACTCTTAGCAAATATTGTGAGCCGTCTATTCCGCTAGCCTTTCTAAAAAGTACACAATACCTGCAATTAGCACAATAAATACCTCCACACTCTGGAGATTGTTCATTTTGTTCTTCAGTCATAAATACTTACCATAAATTAATTATATTGTTTTATGAATACAGTATAGCAAATTTACTATTAAAAGTCAAGTTCATAAGCTATACTACATACAAAACTATCATTCTTCTAATATATATAAATACTCTTCGTTTACAAAAGGTCTTATTTCATCAAAAGAGTAAACTATTTCTGTTTCACCTTGAACATATGCCGTAATAGTATAAATAGGCCATACAAAGTGAATACCGTCTTTATATACATAAAAACTAGTATCTTCTAAAGTTATTTCATCTAGAGGAACTAAATAATCTTCTTCTGTTCTATCACTTATAGAAAGAAGTTTAGATTTCATACTTATACGCAATTTTTCATCTTTAAAATCTTTTATTAAATTTGTAATTGAAATTTTCTCTCCGTCTTTAAGAGAATAAACTAAAGATGTATTATTATAAACGCCATGAGCTCCTCCCATATAGATGGAAGAAAAGCTATTTATTGATATTGTTGTATCATTAAAATATAATATATCTTTGCCTCCTATATACTCATAATTAAAATCTGAGTTTGTATACCAGTCATTATAAAAATCACTCATAGCATTTTCAAATAAAGGAAGAGTTTCATTTTTTAACCATAGTGTTTCATCACGTACAATATTATCAATATTATTATTAATATCCAAAGTTATTTTATCATAAACTTCTAAATTATTTGTATCGCTTGGAATAAGCACAAATATAGAATCTTTATAAAAGAAAGTAGAACCATTTCCAAGAGAATCATTTTGAGATGAGTTCGTGTATAAATAATTGTATGATACAGCAGAAATAAAATCTGAAGCACTAAGTTCTACTTCATCTATTTTTGTTGTAATGGTAAAGTTTTTATTATAATAATCGCCTCTTATTGTATCGCCTGTATCAGACTGAGCATACATATCAGCTCCATCATTATCAATAGTGGCATTAGAATAAAAATAAGTCTTTATTAAATTTTCATCTATATAAGTAAATCTAAATTGAGCAATATTATATTCTGGCAACACCATATCATTCAAAGCTAATTGAGCCATGGAGCCATTATCATTTTTCATAAAAGTATAAGGTGAAAACCATTCATTATAATCACCATCACTCTTAACAGTTGTTGTAGTTGTTGTTTCAGATAAAGCGTTTTGATTAGTATCTATATAATTATTTTCTATATTTTCAGTATTTTCTTGATTTTTATCTAAATTATCTTTATTATTGCAAGCAACAAATAAAAATAAAACTAATAATAATACTTTCTTAATCATAAAAACTCCAAACAATTTTTAAAAAAAGAATAATATATTTTCATTTTTTTGCAAGTAAGAGTTTTTATAATTTTTTTTGCAATATAAAGTCTTATAAAAAAATAATTAGTCGCTAAATGATATAACACCTTCAATAATAGCTTCAAATCTTTCAGGCTCTATAATCATCACAGTATCATCAACTTTCAAATTAGGAGCAAAATCACCTATACTAATTAAGAATGAGTGAGCACTCTTATATGCCCTAGCATAATCCATAAACTCATCTACAGTATTTTGTCGCATAGGATATCCAGAAGTATCCAAAGCAAAAGTGCTTTTATATGATTGACCTTCAGAACCAAATTTCTTAATAGTAACAAAGAAAACTAAACTATCAGACTTTTTAGTATGGTCAGTTACAATATATCCATTTAAAGTTAATATTCTATAGAAATGTTTTTCCAAATAATCAATAACATCCATTTCTAATGCCGTTCTAAATGCATTATTAGCTATAATAGAGCTATAAGTTTTTAATTTTTGTTCAACATCCAAATATATATTTCTTACAGATTTTATTATCTCCCACTGTTTAACAGCTTCTTCAAAGTGTTTTTGTTTAACCAAAGTTTCAGCATATCTATATCTTTCATCTACAACTTTTTCATTTGCCACATTATCTTTAGTAAGCACTTCTCTATAATATTTATTAGCCTTATCATAATCTCCAAGTTCATAATAAGAATTAGCTAAATCCAATGATATACTATCTTTATTATCCATAAAACTACTGTCATAAGATATTTCTAGCTCTTTAACTGCATTTTGGAAATCTCTAGAAGCAGATAATATTCTTCCATAAAGTAAATGATAATTATAATTAGAAGAATCTAATGCTATAGCCTTTTCAATATTTTGCTGTGCTGCATGATAGCTACGCATTTTATAATAAGAATAAGCAAGCATATATAATAATTCAGGATTACTATCATTACGAGTAGCTGCCAATGATAAATATTTTTGAGCCAATATCCACTCACCGCTTTGATAGGATATAAGTCCTGCTTTATACAAAGAATCATAATCCTGATTTTTTATTTTTATTATATAATCATATTCATCTAAAGCCTTTTTAGAGTTTCCAGTTTCTTCATAAATATTAGCCAAGAACTCACGTACTTTTAACTCTGTGATATCTTTAGTAAAATAAGCCCCGTCCAACATAGACTGTAATGCTGCCATAGCCAATATATATTGATTTTGCTTATAATATAAATTGGCACTATACCATAATATAATTGGGTCTTTTCTAAATTTTGGGTCAAGTTCATTAATTTCTTTCATTGCAAGTTCAACATTACCATCTTCATAAAATTGAGTAATGCGTTTTAATTTGGCAGGATAAGAACCACTCTTTACAATAAAATTAGTTGCAACTCCCAATACAACTATTAGCATCATTATAAGTATTATTGAAACTTCCACTATTATATTCCTTTTTGATAAACTATAACAGGGCTTTCTGTTTCTTTAGATTCCCTTAAAGCTTCTTTTATTTTATCAGTTAAATTATCTTTAACTGTAAAAATTGATATTTTATTAGCCTTATTATCAGCAAAATCAAATCCGCTAACAGCCATAGACACTTTTACATCTATATTATCACCATTATAGCTAAAATTATAATTTTGAAGCATCTTTAAATATCTTTTCGTAATCTTCAAAGCCTCTTCTTCATTAGCATATACTATTATATATATAATATCATCATCTATTAAACATTGACTCTCACCCGCTCTAGCTTCTCTTTTAATAAAAGCAACCAAATCTTTGCGTATCTTGTAATAACCAAGTCTGTCATAATGCTCTATTATATCATTAGCATTAGAAATATTAAATGCCATTATACCTATAGCATAATTATGTCTTTGTGAAAATGATATTACCGTTTTTAATGTATTATTAAATATTTCATATTCTAAAGTATTAGTTTTTTCTGCTTCACCAGATAAATTATTAGAAGAATTACTAGTTTCATATCCCAAATTAAATAATATTAAATTATACATAAATAATATAATATTTCTTATGTTATAAGATAAAAATATAGCCATAAAAAATAAGCATAGAGATAATATTGTGCTATAGAAAGTATATTCTTGTCTATATAATATTTTTTGTATCTCTGGTATATAGCTTAAAGAAAGAAGCATTACTATAGAAGTAACAACAAAAAACAAAATATTTCCTATACTTTTTCTCAAATTAGCCTCATGCTCTTTGGCAGAAAATATAAACACTACAACAAAAGCATATAATATAGACATAGATATCCATATCCAAACCCAAATATCCAAAGTATAAAGCAAATAAACCAAAAAGTTATTAGGGTTTGAAGAGATAAGTAATATATAAATAGGTATTGCTATAGCACTATATATTAAAGTGCTTATCATAGCAGCAAAAAAACCATAAAGGTATGATTTTGATAAGCTAATTTCTTTTACTTCCATAAATAACTACCTAATTTTTGCACCATACGGTATTATCATATTTTAATTTATTGAATCCGAATATTTTCATCATTCTTTCTAATTCTTCTTTAGTAGAATAAATCATATATTCAAGTCCTTTTCTGCCTTTACTTACGATAGAAATAAAACTCTCTTCTGTAACACAAACAACATTAGCACCTAAAGCATAATACTTAAATAATTCTCCGCCATATTTAGGTGATTCTGCCAAAATATTAATTTGCGTTTTATTCTTATGCAAGTTTAAAGCTACGCTACTAATAGTATCGGAAACTTTTTTCATACCTTTTAATGAATACTTATTATTATTAGAAAAATATACATTATTTAAGTTATTATTAACTATATCTTTTTCATTAGAGATGCCTTTTACTATTAGAGGAATATCCAAATGTTTTTGAATATAATTTATTTCTTTATGAGTTTTTAGATGTATATTATTTTCAGTATTATTATAATAATAAGACAAATCTATTCCAACAGCACAAGCTCCGCTTTTTTGAGCCTCTTTAAGTTTTCTCATTATAACATCTTGAGAATTATTACCGCTAATCATAATAATTCCTCTTTTATGCTCTTTGATAGATTGGGTAGCTAAATTAAATATTTCATCATTATTAAAATCATTAAGTATAGCAAGTATTTCAGAGTTTGAAGCTATATCCATAGTGATGTTATAATATTCTTTTATATCCATTATACCATCTAAAGCTTCTGGAAGGTTATGAATGGTATCTATTATAATAGGCTGAGATAAATGCATATTAAATATACTAGTTTGCAAACTAACATCTTTATCATCATTATGTATTATGCTTGGAGAAAAAGAATAATTTTCCAAGCCTGTATCTTTATTTTCATTAAACAAATAATCAACATTATGTTTTGAAGATAATTTCTCTTTTGATACTTTTTTAATTTCTTCTATTGTGAGAGATTTTTCATCTGTTAGCTTAAAATGAACAGCATTTATAGCCTTATTAGCAATTTCAATAGCTTTATCTCTAGTATCTGCAACAGCTATAACATTTCCAGCCTTATCGAGGTTGCTTGTAGGAGAAACTAATATATCACCAACCTTTGTTTTAATAAATATCTCTCTTACGCCGTCTATATTTTTTGCATTCTCTAAACCTTCTATAGATTCAATAATTCCTGTACCAGGTAAAAAAGCTTTCTCAACAGAAACTCTATCCCATTTAGGCTTTAAATCACTAGGAGGATTACCTAATGCTATCTCTATTGCATTTTTAATTAAGTTTACACCAGTGGCAAAAGGATAAGTATAAGCACTCATAAACCCACCAGAAAGTCTTGCCGCAATCTCCCCTACCATAGCACCGTTTTTGGTTACTTTTATATCTCCCTTAGCAGCACCAATTTTTAAATTCAAAGCTTTTATACCAGCTTTCATTACATTGATTGCATCATCTATTTTTTCTTGTTCTAAAGCAGAAGGAAGTATATGCCCAGTTTCTATAAAAAATGGAGGATATTCTATAATTCTATCAGCAACACCTGTAACATATATCTCGTCATTATAAATAAGCATGTCTATAGAAAGCTCAGGTCCTTCCATAAACTCTTCTATTATAACCTCACCCGAAGGAGAAGCACTCTTAGCCCTATTAAAAGCATTAAGTACATCTTTTTCATCAGACACCTTCATTACACCGCGAGCCCCCATATTGTCAGCAGGCTTTATTACAACAGGCTTAGTCAAATTTCTATAAGCCTCAACCGCCTCATCATAATTCCATACAGGGAAAAAATTAGGCTGAGGTACATTATTTTTCTTAAATCTCTCACGCATTCTTATTTTGTTTGAAGCAGCATAAGCATCTTCAAATCTATTTCCCGGAAGCCCTAAAGCATTAGCAACAGCAGCAACAGTACTAGAAGCATCAGTTCCTACTGTAATAACTCCATGTATCTCCATCTCTTTACTTAAAGCCCTAGCAACCCTCACACTTCCATCAACATCTCTTGTAGATGCTATTATAGGATAATCTGCTATCTTCATTCCCGGAGCATCTTTATTATAATCTAATACTATTGTATATAATCCCATATCTTTGGCTATTTGTATTGCCGGAACTTGTAATAGTCCAGCTCCTATTATGATAATTCTTTTACCTTTCATAATTAAAAATTGCCTTTATTTATCTAATTTAAAATAATCCATTAACTGTATCGAAATATATTAAACTTACTAAAGAAAATTATTAATTATATATCTATAAAATTGACACTAATATTTTTTGTGTTATTATTACATAAATAAAAAAGGACTATACTATGAAAAAATTTGCTTTATTATTATGCTCTACCGAAAATCAAATGTTTGCTGTAGGAAATGTTTTGATAGGATTTAAAAAATACTTTTCTTTAGATGAAAAAGATTATGATATTATACTGTTAGTTGATACTATTAATGATAAAAATAAAACAATATTAGAAAAAATACATAAAAATATTATTATAAAAAAATTTAAAAATCCTTTCTCAAAATCTTTTTTAAACTCTGTTCCGGGTTCTAATTGGAGTTTTATGACATTCGCTAGATTTGAAGCTTTTGATTTAATTAAAGATTATGAAAAATTATTATATATAGATACCGATACACTTATAAAAAAAGATTTAGCACCTATGCTTTCTTTTAATGAAAAAAGTATTTATATGGTTAATGAATAAAATAGATTAGAAGAAATGCTTAAATTAAAAAAATTTGTGCATAATTATACTGATAATAAATATGATTTAAATAAAAAAATTTTTAATGCTGGAGTAATATTAATCACTAATAAACTTAAAAATGCTGATGAAATAAAAAAATGGTGTTATGAATACTGTGAAAAAATTATAGCATGCGATCAATTTGTTATTAATTGTGCTATTCAGGAGTTCGATTTAGATATTGGTGTTTTAGATAATGTTTATAATTATACAGGAAACTATAATAATTTAGATAATGTATATATAATACATGCTATTGGTAAATTTTGGGAAATGAGCCCGTATTATGAATGGGATGAAAACAATAAAAAATGGATTGAGCTTGGCGGTGTAGAATATAACTCTCTATATATAGAAAGTAAAAAAGAAAAATGGAATAAAATATTGTGGTGGGTACCATCAAGAAGATTAAGAGAAAAACTTAGAATAAAAATAGGTAAAAAATATGGTTTTATGTGGCGTATATAAAAAGTTATTAATAATGTCTTTTAAAAATCAATCATAGAATTTACTTTATTAATCATTTTTTCTCTTGTCCTATATCTTAATTTTCTTATAGGAATATACCAAACAATTTTATCTATTAATTTGTATAATATGCCTTTATATTTATTCATAGCAAATATATTCATATATTCAAATATATTATCTTTAAAAAATGGAGTGAAAGTAAAATATTCCCAAAATTTATTATAATATAAATTTATTCTACCCATATAATTTTTAGTCAAAGGTTTATTATTAGCCCCAGCAAAATAAAATGTAACTATCTTAACTTTTCTATTTTTATCTCCACTTTTCACATAAGTATCAACACCAAAATCAATAAATTTTATCTTATCTTTAAATAAAAAATATAGTATATGTTCTTCTGTATATATAATATCTGAATATTTATAAACACATTCATCAATTAATTTATCTATATTTTCTAGCCCTATTTCCTCTCTTATTTTTTTTAAATTAAATAATAAAACTCCACTAGTTAAATACTCTTTATCAGGATTTTTTATACCAATACTTCTCAACCAGTTCTTTAATTCTTCTGGAAGTTGAGCAACAAATATTTGTGGAGCACAATATAAATTTGATATATCTGAATTGTATATATCATATATGTTGTCTAATATTATAGAATCAGCATCGAGCAATAAAATTTTATCTAATTTTTGAAACAAAAAAGGTATATCCAATTTTAAAAATACACTATAATGCCAGCTATGCCATGTATGTTTAGATTTTATTATATTACTTATATTTTTATATTTTTCTATATTAGTTGATTTATAAAAACTTATTTCACATTCTTTTATTTCTTTTAATTGTTTTATCTTTGATTTATTTTCTTCTGTAATATCTACTTCTATTATATAAAAATGAAACTTTTCTTCATCATTTGAATTTTTTAATATTGAAACTATTAAAGTAGATAAATAGTTTACAAAATTATTATCTGAAATTAAGCATATATTCATTATTTCATTCATATATGTCACCTTATAAAATGTTTTATAATATTAAAAAATTATATATTATTTAATACATAAACACAAATATATATTGACATAATATAAATATACAGTATTATAATAAACACAATATTTTTATACAGAGATTATAATAAATGATTAAATATAGAGAAATTAACTGTAAATCAGCATTAAATAAAATAAATAATAAATACGGTTTCTGTTATGATTTAAACATATACAGAGGCTGCATTCATAAATGCTACTACTGCTTTGCTGTCTATTCTCATAAATATATTAACTCAAGAGATTTTTTTGGCGAGATATTTGTAAAAAAGAATATTGCTGAAGTATTAGAAAAAGAGTTATCATCAAGAAATTGGAAAAGAGATATTATTAATTTGGGAAGCGTTACTGATAATTATCAAGATGCAGAAAAAGATTATAAAATCATGAGGGACATATTAAAGCTTCTTATAAGATATAAAACTCCAATGTGCATATCTACAAAAAGTGATTTAATATTAAGAGATTTTGATTTGATAGATGAGCTTTCAAATATAGTGCCAGTTAGAATAGCTGTTACTATAACAACATTAAATGAAAAACTATCATCACTTATAGAGCCTAATGTAATAAGCCCATTAAAGAGATTAGGAATATTAAAAGAATTCAAAAAAACAAAAGCAACAGTTGCAATTCATACAATGCCTGTAATGCCTTTCATAACAGAAGATGAATTAGAAAATATTTTTAAAACGGCAAAAGAATGCGATATAGATTGCTGTGCTGCTGATGCATTAAAACTTTGCGGAGAATGCAGAAAAATATTTTTAAACTTCGTTAGAGAGAACTTTCCAAATTATTACAAAAAATATTTATATATTTATGGAAGCAACGGCATTCTTAAAGATGAATACAAAGAGAAAATGTATAAAAAAATAAAAGCATTAGAAGAGAAATATAATATATCATACAAATCAAGAGAAGAACTCCATAAAGAGAAAATTAATATACAAGAAGAAGAAATGCTTTTATTTTAAAAAATTAATCCCCTCTCAAAGCACTAACTTCAAAAGGGGACTAACAATAACTTTTAGGATATCTTTAAAATATTAACTTACTTTCTTATCGGAATAAATATAACTATCTTTATAAACAGGATTCTTTTTAATCTCAGCTAAAACCTTCTGAGCATCTTCTCTAGTTTCATATCTTCCTATTTTAATTTTATACATAGTTTTTCCGTCAGAGCCTACTTCTTCTTTTATGAAAGTTTTTGGATATTTTGCTTTTAATGTATCTCTTACAGAATATGTATTATCTTTATCAAAACCAACTGCTACTTGTATAAAATAAATAGAATCTTGAGAAGAGCTTCTAGTATATGGTACAGTTGTAGTTACTTCTTTTTTCTCTATAGGTTTTACACTAGCTATCATTTGCTCGGGAGGTGTATATGTTGAATTTGGAGTTTCTTCTCCTTTAATGTTTGCATTAATAGCATCAAGTTCTGAAGCTAGATTTTTAGTATATTCATTATATCTGTCTTCTGAAGATACACCCTCTCTAATAATACTGCTTACGCTTGAAGCATTATTATTTAAAGGCTCAATATTTTCTGAATTAACAACATTTGAATCAACAATACTAGATTCTTGCATAATGTTTTCTTGAGTATTTAAACCATTAGCCATAGCCAAAGTATCAGTAGTATCTAAATCACCGCTATTTTCTCTCATAAGTATATCGCTTGAAACTTCTGCACTATTATTAGAAGCATAGCTAACCTTAGAAGACCCCAAATGAAAACCTATAACAAATATAAACAATACTAAACTAGCGGCACTTACAGAAAATACCAATAGTCTTATAGGTGTAAAATTAACTATATATAATGTTCTTTTGTTTTTGTGATGATTATTAGTAGAATAATCTCTTTCTTCCATGTTTTCTTTTTGATTCATTTCCATAATGCCATCCTAATTTTCGAGATATAATTACTAAATGATTATAATCTCTCATATTGTTAACAATAATATCGGCATCGAGTTTCTTATTTTTTACATCTCTTTGCATTTTTAATATCTTTCTTGCATGATGCTCTGATATGTTTCTAGTTTTTTGCATTCTTTTTAAGATACTAGAAGTTTTGGCATTAACAAAAACTAAACTATTACAAAGTTTATAAATATTGCTTCTCATAATTAAAGCAGCTTCTATAACAACATCTTTATCAGTGGAATTTACTAAATATTCTATCTTTTTTTCTATATAAGAATAAGTAATATCCTGAAGTTTTTTTAATTTTTTTTTATTAGAAAATACAATGCTTCCAAGCTTTTTTCTGTCTATATTATTATTGGAATCTAATATAATTTCAGAAAACTCTTTTACAATAATATCTTTTTTATTTTCTAAAGCCTCATGACCAAGCTTATCAGCATCTATATAAAAAGCATCAAGCTCTTTTGCAAGCATTTTAGAAAAAGAACTCTTACCAGAACAGATAAGACCATATACACCTATAATGTTTCTCATAAATAATTATTAATTAACAGCAGCAATATTTGTATTTATTGTATTAGTAACATAAGGAACTGTTATTTGATTTATATTAATTTTGCTTAAAGCTCTATTATCTATGAGTTTAATTAAAGATACATTCTCATCAACTGTTATTACTTTGGCCATAGCAATAGTTTCGGCATTAGTCATATTTAATTCTGCTTTAGTTGTATTATATATCATCATATTCATATTATTGCTTAAGCCTTGAAGTTTACCTGCATTAATATATATATTGTCATTATGTATTTTAATTATTTTAGAATAGAAAGGCACTGTATTATTAATAACATTTCCAGCCATAACAGCAGCAGTCATCATTTTATCTCTGCCTCTGGTAGTAATAGTAAAATTAGTAACAACTCTCTCTGTATTAACATCTACCAAATCAAGCATTAAAGTAATATTATCATATCCGCTAAATGTAGAGCCTCTTAAATAATAATCAGCATTTCTTCTTTTTAATTCTTGATATAAATCTCTCTCAGAATAATAAGTATTATAAATATCTACAACATTAAATCTGCCGTATTGAGGAAGTACATAAGATAATGTTTGATATAATGCAGTATTTAAAAACATTGGGCTGTCTTTTTGTATATTGATAGTATCAGCTATAGCAACTGTAAAACCAGGCTTTTCTAGACTATACTGATTATCTATTCCCCAAGTTCTAGATATTATATTTTTATCTAATTTCCTTTTATAACTATCATATTTATAAACAATAGATTTATTAGTAGGATTAACATTTTTAGCAATCTCTAATTCTTCTAAAGCCTTTTCCTCTAACCCCATTCTTTTATAAACATCAGAAAGCATAAGTCTTGCATAAGTATTAGCAGGATTTAATTTTAACATATGCTTTAAATATGCTTGAGAGCGAACTTTATCAGCAAGTCTTGTATAGTAAGAAGCCTTATTAGCATAATATAAAGCAGCTCTATCTCTCTCATAATCAGCTTGAGGATTAGTATTAAATAAAACCCTCTCATAAGCTAGTCTTCCAAGCTCATCTTCAGGTTTTACTCTTAAATAATTTATATAAGCATTTTTAGCACTAGAGAAATTATTAGCCCTCTCATAAACATTGCCTATATAATAATTTTTAGTATCATCTTTAAAACTTGATTCTGGTAAATATTCCAATATAGCTATAGCATCATTATATCTATCTAAAGCCATATAAACATTTGCCTGTAATATTTTAGCATCATTATAATTTGTATAATAATACAAAGCATTTTTTATTTCATTTAAAGATGCATTATAATTTCCTGTTATATAATAATAATTAGCTAAGTTATAATAAGACTCAGCCATTCTAGGGTTGTTTTTTATATTAAGGTTAAATAAATCTAAAGCAGTATTTTTATCACCATTAGCAAGCTTTAAATATGCAAGTGCTATAGGAGCTTCACTTCTAGTTCTGTTTATTATCATAGCCCTTTCATATAAGCTCATAGCAGTTTTATAATAGCCTACTCTTTCGCTCAATACACCTTCAGCATAATTAGCAAGATAATTTTTACTGTCTAATGCTTTAATTTGATTGATTGTAGCTCTTGCTTCATTGTTTTTATTGTTTAAAAGTTCTATAGTTAATTTTCTTTCCAAAACTCTATAATCTTTAGAATGATATCTATAAGCATCATCTATAAGAGTTTGAGCCATAGTGTAATTTTGAAGTTTTATATAATTATCTATAAGCAAAAGATATTCATTGATATTACTAGGTTTAATATTTAGAGAATTTAGCACAGAGATGGATGCTTCATAATTTCTATTATTATAGAGATTTAAAGCATCATCATAACTCTGTGCCAAAGCACTGCATACTGTTAAAACAAATAAACAAAAAATTTTATATATATTCAATGCTGCAACCCTTTTATCTATTAATATTTCTCACCTGCAATTGTCTTCTAAGAAATGCTGGTTTTTCATAATCAGTATCCACACTCTCATCAGCAAACGGCAATTTAGCTCCCAAATTATTATGTTTTTGCATCTCCTCTTCAGGCATAATCTCAAAAGGAGATATAGCTTTTCTCTCTGTATTAACTTCATCTTCTAATACACTATTAAGCTCTACTGCTGCCATAGGTCTATAATCTTTATTTTCCACTTTTTCTATGCTGCTAATTTTACTATGTTCCAACTCTTCTTCATATTCCTCTGCAACATTATCATCATTCAATATATTATCGCTAGATAAATTAATATCTAAATTATTTGATTTTAATTCGTTTTCAAGATTTAATCTGCTAAAGCCGCTTTTAGCTATTACAGGTTTTTTCATCTCTTGTATTTTATTTTTAAAATTGATAACATATTTATTATTTGAAATATCATCATTATTCTCTGTTTCTATATTATTTTCTACATTTTTTACGTTTTTTATATAATTTCCTATAATAGCGTCCATTTTGCTACTTTTTATCTCGTCTAGATTTTCTGTATTTGCTTCTATATTAGCATCATCTAAATTAACTTTTTCTTCTATATCAACAACAAAATCGCTTTTTTGAGTTTCTTGAACATTATTAGAATTATTTTCTATATTATTATTTTTTACTTCATTAGAAACATCATTTACTTTATCATCTTTTATAGTGTTAGATTCTTTATCTTCTACTTTTTTATCATCGTTATTATTAGAGTTATTATCAAAACCAGTAGCAACTATTGTAACAATAATTTCATCTTTAATTTCTTCTTTAGTACAAACACCAATTTTTATATTAGCATTTTCATTAGCATAGTTATTGATAATTTTGCTTGCCTCTCTATATTCTTTCATACCAAAATCTTTAGGACAAACAATATTAGCAAGTATTCCTCTAGCATTTTTAATACTAGCAACATCCAAAAGCGGATTTTCAAATGCATTAGTGATAGCCTTGTGAAGTCTGTCATCACCTTTACCAATACCAATACCCAAATGAGCCCTTCCATTAGAAAGAGAAATCATAGTTTTTACATCGGCAAAGTCCACATTTATGAATCCAACCTGTGTAATTATATCAGAAATACCCTGAACACCCTGACGTAGTATATCATCAACAACAGCCAAAGCCTCTTCATATTTATAATTATCCATATCAACCATATCATAAAGGTTTTCATTAGGTATAATGATAAGCGAATCTACTACTGTAAGCATTTTTTCTATGCCAGCCTCGGCACGCTCCATTTTAAGTCTTCCTTCATACTCAAAAGGCTTAGTTACAACACCAATAGTTAAAGCACCAGCCTTTTTAGCAGCCTCTGCCACAACAGGACTAGCACCTGTACCAGTACCGCCTCCAAAACTGCTTGCAATAAATACTAAATTAGCACCGCTTACAATCTCTTCTATTTTAGCAACATCTTCTCTAGCAGCTTCAGCACCCTTCTCTGGGTCTGTACCTGCACCTAAACCTTGTGTAACTCTGTCGCCTAAAACTATTCTAGTAGGAGCATTAGAACGAGATAGTGCCTGAGCATCGGTATTCATAGCTATAAAATCTACATTTTCTAATCCTTCAGCTATCATTCTGTTTATGGCGTTACATCCGCCGTTACCGACACCTATAACTTTTATTACTGTGTCTAATGATGAGAGATTATTATAAGAATTCATTGCCATGCTCCCTTTGGAATTTTCATCTAATTCTATACGATACTTACTATCCATATATACTCCACTGAATATAATTTAATATAAAGATATTATCGGCATTTTACTAAACATAATTATATTAACATAATTAAAATTTTCTGCAAGTAGTAAAAATAAAAAAATATGTTATTATATAATTTGTTATTATTTATAAACAAAAAATAAATAGAGTTTTTTTATTAATAAAGAGAGAAATAGATGAATATACATATACACACATTCGGATGCAGACTAAATCAATACGAAAGCGAAAAGATAGCCTACGAATTAAAAAATATGGGAGCAAATATCACAACACTAAAAGAAGCAGATGCTATAGCAATTAATACATGCACTGTAACAAATGACAGCGATAAAAAATTAGTGTCCTACTTAGAAAAATTGGAAGATATAGAACAAAAAAAAATATTTTTAATAGGCTGTTATGTTTCAAAAAAAGGCTTTACTACAGAAAATAAAAATATTATCACAATTAATAATGACCATAAAGAAGAAGCAGCACAAATTATATTTAATACTATACAAAAAGATACAAACAAAGAAATAAAATCTCCAATATTTTTCCCACAGGAACAAAGCAGAGCATATTTAAAAATACAAGATGGATGCGAAGTGTTTTGTAGTTATTGTATAGTTTCGAGAGTACGCGGCAAACATAAAAGCCTTGAGCCAAATAAAATATATGAGGCTATAAAAATTGCTAATGATTACAATTATAAAGAAATAGTATTAACAGGTCTTAATTTAGGTTCTTACAACTATAACAACGAAATAAAATTTGCTGATATACTAAAAAATATATTAGAGCATTCTTCTAAATACGGCATTAGAATAAGACTTTCATCTGTTGAACCGATTTATTTTGATGATGAGCTTATAAACCTTTTTAAAAATAAAGATGTATTATGTCCTCATGCTCATATACCTCTGCAATCTGGAAGCAACAAAATATTAAAATTAATGAACAGAAGATATACAAGGGAAGAATATTTAACTTCTATAGAAAAACTATATAAAGTTAATCCCAATATGGCAATAAGCACAGATGTAATGGTTGGCTTTCCAGAAGAAGAAAATGATGATTTTAATGATACATACAATTTATGCGAAGAGTCAAAGTTTATAAAAATGCATGTGTTTAGATATTCAGACAGAGAAAATACACCATCATCAAAAATGCCAAATAAAATAGGATATAGAAGAAAATTAAAAAGAGCAAAACTTTTAAATGAATTAAACAACAAAATGAAAGATAATTATTATAATAATGCTTTAGGTAGAAAATTAGACGTTATTGTTGAAGAGGTTTTGGAGAATAATTATTATATAGGCACAAGCGGCGAATATTTAAAAGTAAAGTTCAAAAGTAATAAAGCCTTAAATAAAAAAGAGCTTATAACTGTAAAATCTTTACAATATGAAGATGATATTATAATAGCAGAGTGAAATAATATATAAAAACCTATCAAGACATTTTTTTGATGTCGTCGTCCATTTTCTTTTTCCAAAGGTCATAAATCTTTTTCTGTGATTCTGCCTCTTCTGTTTCATTGAGATATACATTTATTCTTCTTAAAGCAGCTATTAAATTGAGAGCTATTTTCATATCATCTAATCTTCTTTCTTTTAATTCATATTTTGTTCTATGCTGTTCTGCTGCTGTTGATAATAAAGATTTTGATAATCTCATAAGTTTCACCCTATAAATATATCCTTCTACATCTGGGCTTAACTCTTTTATATAATTTTTGAAATCTATTATATTTTTTGATATTAAAGCAAAACGCCATTCTATCTCATAAAAATTTTGAAGCCATTTTGAGTTTTCACCATAACAATACTTAAAAAAGTCTATAACATAACCAAATGAACATATAAACTTATATCTCCATTCATCATTAAGCTTGTCTTTTAAGTATTCATGTATATTTTCATTTAATGAAAGCGAATCATCAGAATGATTTCCCAAAGCCTCTTCAAGTAAAATAATAGCCTTGTTAATATATCTTCTTCCATCGTTAAGCTGATTTTCTGACCTCACATCTATAGAATCTATTGCCACATAACATGAAGTTGCTATTAATGAAGAAGCATTAATATATAAAACTGCTAAATCTATCTTTTTATATGCTGCCAATAATTCATCATCTATAGTAGATATTTCTTTTTCTAACTTATTTAATTTAGATTCTACAACAGAAAGTAAATCTTTATATTTGTTTTGTCTTCTAACACATTCAGCCTTAGCTACTTCACTTATTTTTGCCATAAACTTACTCCAATACTATTATCGGAATATATTTATTAATTATTTAAAACCTCAGGAACTGTAATAGTAAAACTAGTAGCTTCAAATGGAGTATTAATACTTTTTACATTCATACTGCCACCATGTGCTTCTACTATTCTTTTTGATATAGCTAAACCAATACCAACACCATGACTTTTTGTAGTAAAAAACGGCTTAAAAATATTTTCCATAGTTTCATCTGAAATATAAGAATTGGTATTTTCTACTATTATATCTATCATTGAATCATTATATAAATTATTACTAAACAATACACTTATAATAGCATATTTTTCATCTGATATAGCATCTATTGCATTAACAACCAAGTTAAATATAACTTCATTCATTCTATCATAATCCCAATACACAATATCTTTTTTACAGAAATTATGAGCATAGAATTTTATATCTTTATTGCTCTTTTTTATGTATTCATTAGATATAATAGTAATATATTTAATGATATCTTCTATTTTAATTTTTTCTGTTTCTAGATTAATACTTTTAGCAAATGATAAATTTTTTCTAATATAATTTTCTAAATTTTCAACTTCATCGGCTATAATCTGAGCATATTTCTTGATATTTTCATCAGTACTTACTCTCACAAGTCTATTAGCAAACCCTGCAATAGGTACAATAAAATTCCTCAAATTATGTGCCATAGAAGAACTCATCTCCCCTATAATAGCCAAACTCTTCATATCAAACAAAGTCTTCTCGGCAGTCTTTAAAGCATTATTATTCTTTTCAAGTTCATTATAAAGATATGAATACCCTAAAGCAACAGCAGCCTGCCTGCCAAACATCTTTAAATAATCTAAGTCATCATTAGGTATAGCTTTATTATTAAAAGGATTATCAACTAATATCATACCTATACATTTACTAGCGTTCATTATTGGTATAATAGCAAAAGGATAATTACCAAATAAATCTGTATACTGCCTTAATTGTTCAACTCTATTATCTTCATTTATATTAGTAATATTAATAGTATCATGCGTCTTAAAAACCTCAAAAAATAACTCGCAATTTTCATTATTAGGTATAACAGTATTAATAAACTGCTGATTCAAATCCCAAGAAGCTTTAATACTATTCATATTAAAAGAAAGCATTATCTTCTCTCTTAAAGCATACTTATCAATATTTTTCATATCATTCCATATATAAGCAGCCTCTTCTCCGTCTTTAGGAGCTATACACATACGACCCCTAAATACATTAAACCCCTCATCATAAAGAAAAGCAAATGCCCTATTAAAAGCAAAAACATCTCCTATTGTTGTAATAGTCAATAGTAAAAATAATATATCTTCTGTCTTTGAACGCTCTACTAAAATATTACTCATATCATATAATGTGTTTAAACGAGACATATGACGCATATTTTTTTCATTAGCTTTGCTCAATTCTACTATATTATAATATTCTGATACCCTACTTGAAATGTTTAATAAAAGAGGTTTTAATAATCCAGCATCTTCATTATCAAAATCACCTAATGGATTAACAGCATCTGGAATTCTATCTATTACTACAATATAAACATCAACACCCTCTCTAATCATAACTCTATTAAATAACACAGACCTATTAATAATACCTATAAACCTTTCTGCACATTCTGTCTTTGCTATATTATTAATAAAACATTTACCGTCTTTTATACAATTAGATATATGATTTTCTTTCTCAAAAATAGTACAATCAAAATTATCATCAAAACCATATTTAGATATAGTTTCAAATCTACTACTATTATCATAGCTAAACATCATAAATGCTTTGCTCGAACTAAATATATTTGCTATATCTTCTGAAATGCCTTTTAGATTAGAATCAAATTGGTCTATATCGCTTAATTTTATATAAAGCTCTCTAAGTAATTTTAATTGTTTATCTTTCTCTTTATATGTAACATTCTGTAAAACATTATTGGCATATACTGCAAAATGACCTATTATATTAAGTAAATCTTCTAATATAGTTTTATAATACTCTCTTTTATCCTCTCTATTTCTAAAAGCAATTAAACCTAAAGGATTATTATGCAAATAAATAGGCAAAACCATTAGTGAAGAATAATCATTAAAAACTTCAAACTCACTAATATTCATATTATTGCCGACATATCTCTTTTGCTTATATAAAACCTCTTCTATTCTGTTTTTTGCTATAGGGAAATCAACTTTACAAACATAATACCTGTCAATGCCATATACTCCCCTAAGTATTAAATAATCCCCTTTAGAAAAATAAACCTCTCCGCAATCAAATCCATAAAAAGTACAAACCTGTTCCAAAAAAAAATCCACAACCCTATCTATCTCATAGGTGTTTTCCATATAAAGAAGACCCATAGATAAGTCTCTAAAAAAAGTTTCTATAGATTTATGTTCTGACATAACAAATTAACCTTCTAAATTATAACTAATAGTTTTTACCACTTTAAATATCTTTAATTGATAAGGCAAAAACTCTACTACGCCGCTTTCAAAATTATTTACTCTATTATTAAATGATATATCTTCTATTATATTGTATTTATCTATTTCTAAAGTTTCTTTATCTGCACTTGTGTTAATTACTATTAAAACAACATCTTTTTCATCTAGGCTATATTTATAAAAACGCTTTAGAGGATTTTTTTTCTCTTCTTCTTCATTATCATTATTTATATTATTTTCTTCTTGTGAGTTTTCTAGTTTCTTTTTAAGTTCCTCTATTAGCTTCTTCTCCTGCAAATCAATAGACACTATTTTACCGCAATTAGCAAGTATATCATTATTTTTTATATAATTACCAATATCTTTTATAAACTCGCTTAAATCATAGCTAATATTCTCAAACTCATTACCTTTTACAACATCGCATCTATTATAAAAGCCGTATTCATCGCCCAAAGTTATCATCCACATATCGCAAACTATAGCAGTAAACAAAAATCTCTGCATAACTTGCCATATATTACCGTTATATTCATTAATAAGCCTCAAAGTATCATGATTACTAGGGAAAGCTATTTGTTTAGACTTTTCTCTAGCCAAATCATACTGCTCTATAAACCATTCAGACTCATAATCCCACCACTTTGCACTGCTTGCCACATAATCAAATCCAGCCTCAATCAAAGACAATGTATCTTCCATAGAACAGCCTAAACTCTCAGCAAAAAACACAGTATCTTTTTTCTTAGTTTTAGCAATGTCAATAAGATATATCCACAAATCTTTATTAACCTTGTAAGCGGCATCACATCTAAACCCGTCAAAACCTAAACTCAAATTATGAAGTATTAACTCTTTCCAATAGCTCCAAATAGGATTATCACCATCTTCAGGCTTTTCATTGTTGAAGCTAGCCAAATCGCCCCATTCAATCCACACTCCATTGTCCCAAGCACCAGGGGATTTTAATTTACCTTCATCATCTAACAAATACCATTCAAAATGCTCATCAACTAATACACTATCCTTCGAAGAATGATTGATAACTAAATCTATCATAACCTTAATATTATTTTTTTTACAATATTTCAAAAAATCTTTTAATTCTTTTTCAGCAATATTAGCCTCAGCACTTGAAAAGAAGTTTTCATTATATTTGTAATAATCTTTCGCAGCGTACAAACTACCGCTAAAGCCAGGATATGTAATAGGGTTTATATAAATCCATTCAAAGCCCATGTATTTAATTCTATCAATATGCTTATACCAGTTGGAGATGTGCCCCAAAAGAGGAGGAAATAGATTGTAAATAGAAGTATTCATGTATATATTATATAAAATTAATACAAAAATACAACTAATAATTATTATTATTAAAGAAAAAAGGAGGCTTTTTGCTTATATCGAAGTATTTCAGAATAATAAAAACATCTATTACCCTTACTATATTAAAAAACAATAAACCATTTGTAAAAACACAATCTATATGTTAAAATTAATAAAAAAATAAGGACTTAAAAATGCCTGTTATATCAAGATTTTATGGTATCATTATTAAAATGTATTTTCAGCAGAAAGAACATAATCCTCCGCATTTTCACGCTATATATGGTGAATATGTGGGAGTTATTGATATAAATGAATTAAAAATGATAGAAGGTGATTTACCTAATAAAGCATATTCTCTTGTATTAGAATGGGCTAAAGATAATAAAGACGAACTTTTAAATATGTGGGAGACTCAAAACTTTAAACAATTAGAGCCTTTGGAGTAATTATGACTTTCCATAAAATAAAAAATGTTAAAGCTTTGGATAATCTTATTTTAGAGATAATATTTGAAAATGAAGAAATTAAATATTATGATATAAAAAAACTAATCTCTGAACATAAAGAGTTTGAAATTTTGAAGAATAGAAATTTATTTAATCTTGTAAAAGTAGATGTTGGCGGATATGGTATATCTTGGAATGATGATTTAGATATATCATGCAACACTTTGTATTACGGCTACTCGCCTAGCTAACTACTCGCCTATCTAACGCCCTACTAGCTGTAGCAGTATTCGCCATACGGGCTTTCCGCACGGCATAGTTTAATATTGTAGAATATGTACCAGTGTGCGGTTCATTATCGCATATTAGATTAGCATAAGTTTTCGGCAAGCGACTATCTAACATTAAACAATCAAAAAGGACATTCTTCATCTTCAATATTATCTATCTTTTCACCTTTTAACTTTCTTTCTAAAATAGATAATTCTTCACTTTCTTCTGATGTAGTTCTAATGTGTTCTAATACTCTATTAATAAATTCTAAAATCGTAATACAATCATCAACCATTGGCTCATTTTCTGTATCTATAATATTAAAATTATGAGTTGATTTATTTCCTATAATTCTAACACTAGATAATAATTCTTTAATCTTTGAAGTAATTATATCTAACTCAAATAATTTATCTATATTTTTATTAAAATCTTTATTAGGCTTTTCATTATGTTTTTCTAAAATATCATTAACTAAAGCCTCTAAACACATTCTTGATAAAGTTAAACCAGCTCTTGGAGATATTGGGGAAACTTCTACAGCTTCTATAAATAATTTTTTTGATTTAGGATAATCATTAAAAATTGAATTAGGATTTATTAGTAAAATATTTTTAGGATATAACATTCTTCCTTTATAGTAAATAACATATTCATAACAGTCATTACATCTTGCAATATATCCATAATAATGAGCATACATATCTATACCGTTACTATATTCAGCAAATGCTTCCCAATTCCATTGTATATAAATACCACAATGAGGACATATTCCAGAAATAGAATTTGGATTGGCAATTGGTTTTTCTTGCATATAGTTTCCTTTAATTATTATTTTTTATAGCATCAAAAAATTTCTTTGCTGTTTTAGCACCTTTAATTATGGCAGGTGGTATTGGTAAAACATTCCCTAATAATTCTAACAATTCTAAAAACTTATCAATATAATCTTCTTTATTTTCATCATCTTTTGCTTCTTCAAGTTCTCTAATAAGATTTAATATTTCAGTTTTATTTTCTATATTAGTACTATTTTTTATATAAGAACTTAATTTACTATAAGTTTCAATATTACTAAAATTATTATTTTCATTTGAAATATCATTATTAAAAGTTGGAGAAACATTAATACTTGGATTATTATAAAAAGTAGGATTATTTTCTATTATCACTTTTTTATATAAAAAATCATCACTTATTATTTTTAAATCATTAATATTCGTTA
>NZ_SRZM01000349.1 GCF_019402445.1 Brachyspira pilosicoli | reverse complement strand
ATTGCTATATCATTTCCTTCTTTAGCCATAATAATAATTTGACTTTTTATTGTTTCTTTAAATTGTTCGTCAGCTAAATTGTATGCAGTATATAAATCATTATATGCATCTTCAAAAGATTTTTTATATTCTTCTGAATCTTTATCAACTATTTCCATTAATAATGATGATTTACATGTATATCTGTTAAAATAAGTATTTGGATTATTAGGATTTAATTCTATAGATTTATCATAATCTTTCAAAGCCTCTTGATAATCTTTTATATATTGTTTACAAGCCCCCCTATTATTATAAGCTCCTGAATTATCTGGATTTAATTCTATGGACTTATCATAATCTTTCAAAGCCTCTTGATAATCTTTTATATATTGTTTACAAGCACCCCTATTATTATAAGCTTCTGAATAATTTGGCTTTAATTCTATGGACTTATCATAATCTAATATAGCACCTTTATAATCTTTCATACTTTGTTTTACATCAGCTCTATTTTTATAAAAACCTGCATCATTTGGTTTTAATTCTATAGCCTTGTCATAATCTAATATAGCACCTTTATAATCTTTTATACTTTGTTTTGAATCAGCTCTATTTTCATAAAAATCTGCATCATTTGGTTTTAATTCTATAGCCTTGTCATAATCTAATATAGCCTCATCATATTTACCTTGAGAGTGTTTGGAGAAACCTCTATTATTATAAGCCTCTGAATAATTTTGTTTCAATTCTATAGCTTTATTATAATCTAATATAGCCTCATCATATTCACCTTGAGAGTGTTTAGAAAAACCTCTATT
>NZ_SRZM01000348.1 GCF_019402445.1 Brachyspira pilosicoli | reverse complement strand
ATTATACCTAATGTTGCTAAAAATGAAAATTGAAAACTTATTTCTCTTATAGAGTTTGGTTCTATCAGTAATATTATTAATGCTGCTAAAAATAGAGCATTTACATTATTTCTATCTCTATCAAAATAATATGATATTAATATACAAAAAGCCATTATGCTTGAACGAACTATTGAAACAGAGAATATACTTACAGTTGGGTATATTATTATAGTTATGATTGTAGAGATAAATATTTTGCTATAAAAATTTATTGGAAAAAAAGATAATGCTGTAAATAATATAAAAAGTATCATAGATATATGAAGACCAGATATTGATAATATATGAGATATTCCAGAGTTTATAAAGTATTGATTAATATCCGCTGGTATAATATGCTTATCTCCTGTGATGATACATTGAGCAACTGAGTAGCTTATTGGTTTTATATGTGCCCCTAAAGATTTTTTTATTGTATTTCTACAATATAAACCAATTTTGTTTAAAAAATTAAATATAGAAAAACATTCTTTTTGTACAGTGAAATTAATATACGGATAAATACTGCTTACACCATAGAGCATTTGATTTTCTAATGCTTTTACTATATTTATATTATTTGTAAGCAAATTTTTATATAGATTAATTTTAGCATATACTGTAATAGTGTCATTTATATATATTGGTTTTGCTGAGTTATGGTATAGTCTAATTTTTCCAGCATAATTATGCCAATTTTCTCCGTCATAAACTCTATCAACGTAGGCAATATATCTATTTCTTAAATTAACTACTCCGTCATAATCTATTATTTTACAGCTATATGCTTTTATTTCTTTGTTAAATTCTTTTAATGGTGATGAAAATATATTGTAATATCTATAAATGGTATAACTATATCCTAAGAAAAATATTGCAATTACTAAAATAAAAAAACTATTTTTGTTATATACAGCAAGTACTATTGACACTACTATTAGAATAAAAGATATTATTAATGATAAAAAATAATTGCTGTTAAACTTTAATGCAATAGATACACCCAAAGCAAAGCTTGTTGTAATATAAAGTACATATGTAATAGGATAGGGCATTTTCATCATTAATAATTATCTTTTTACTATTCCATAGAAGATAATATTAATGATAATGTCTAAATCTTTTTCATTATTTTCTATATTTTTATTTTTTGCCCACTCCATTTCAAAACCCTTAATTATTGCTAATATAGATTCTGTGGCAAGTCTTAAATCTATATTAAATAAACCTTTTTTTACTCCGCTTCTTAATATCATTTTTATAGTATCATATTCTTCTTTATGATATTTAGCTCTCATATGTTCTATTAAAGTAAAATCTTCAAATATTTCACTATGAAGTGCCTCATAAAGGTTAGCTAATTTAATATATCCCTTTTGTCTTGTTAGTATATATGCTCTTATTTTGGCTTCGGCTGTATCTTCTTTTTTTATTGCTTCGTATATAGACCTTTTTAAATCTGATGCTTCATTTTCAGCTATGGCAAAAAAAATTTCTTCTTTACTTTTAAAATAATGATAGATACTGCTTTTAGATTTATGAACCATTAAAGCAATATCACTCATAGAAGTCTTTTTAAATCCATATTTTTTAAATAGCTCTTTTCCAGCATTAACAATTTGTTCTCTTGGATTCATTTCTATCCTTCATATAACTTTCTTCTAATAATTATATATAATATTTTTTATTTGTCAAAAGTTATATGAAAATAGCTTATATTATGAAGGTTTTTATTTATTTTTCTATAGTAGATTGATTAACATTAATTACTGTATTATCAGGTAAAGATACTATACTTCTATAGAAATTTAATTGAGTAACATTATTAGCATAAGGCATATTAATTATTTCATTTAAATAACTTTTAATATTTGCACTCAAAACTATATTGCCTGTAGTTATTTCTGTATTTGATATATTAGCCTGCATAAAAGCATTAAGTTCAGTATTATTATTAATTTTAGCAGAACCGGATAATACTTTAACACTAGTTACACCGTTATTGTTAGCTATTATAGCAGTACCTCTCATAGAAATATTAGCATTTGGAGTAATTATATTGATTGAATCAAGTTTTGTAATTGCTATAATTTCTCCGGAAGATAATGTGAATTTTATGTTATTATTTCTATCTAATGATTCATCTATGTTTAAAGAAGTATTTTGTTTTAGTTTAAATAAAGAATTATTTAGTATATAATAAGTTAAATAAGAATTTCCCTGCAATGTTAATCTATCATTACTGAATAATAAATCGCCAATATTAGCAGGTTTAGCTATTATATCTTTTGATGTAATTTTTACTTCACCTTGAACTGATACTACTTCCATATAATTAGCATTATATTGGGCATTTAAAGCAAAAGCACATACAAATATTATAGCAATTATTTTTTTATACATTTGTAAAACTCCATAATACATTTTGATATATTATCGGAAATATTTTTTATATATACATAATATTTTTTATTGTACGAATATATTTACTTTTATGCTGTTTAAGTTTTGATTTTCTTTATTAATCGCTTTTATATAAAAACTATGCTCTCCGCCTTCTAATTGCCATCTAATATTTCCGCTTTTTAATTCTTCTATACCAGCTATAATTTTATCATCACAATATAGATTTGCTGAAATAATATTTTCTGGTATATATGTTTTTATAAATATGTTTTGATATTCTTTTGGAAGGGTAGAATCTATTTTATAGACGGAATTATCTGTAGGTGATGTAATCATAATATTTTTTGAGTATTCACTTTTTTCTCTATAAGTTAAAGTTCTATTATAAATATTATCAACTTTTATCCAATCTCTTGTTGGAGTTTCTATTTGCTGTTCTTTTATCCAGCCATTATATTCTGAAGGAAGGTTTACAAATACTTTTTTGCTTATACTTCCATCTTCATTATTTTTTATATACAAATTATGAACATCGCATTCTTCTGTTGGTACATGCTCTTTAGAAAACTCTTCATTTCTATATTCTTTACAAAACTCTCCTCTTAGTTTGCCGCTTATTAAACATATATCTCTATTTACTATATTTTCTGGCTTATTCCATTTTGTTTCTTTTTGACTTTTATTAAGCATAATGAATAAATCATATATTATAGGAACAGCTCCATTTCCTCCTGTAATATTTATCATCTCGCTTCCCTTAAAATCTCCAAGCCAAATACCAACTATATAGTCTTTAGTGTATCCAATACCCCAAGCATCTCTCGAGCCTTTTGATGTACCTGTTTTTATGGCAACAGAAAAAGGATAGACAATTCCTCTATAGCTTCTAAAAGAGCCCATTCTTGCATTTCTGTCTGATAATATACTTGTTATAAGGTAGGCACTTTCTTTTGATATTACTTGTCTTGTGCTTTTTTTAGGTATATTAATTATTTCACCATTTTCTTTTTTTAATGATTTTATAGAATAATGATTTATAAACTTTCCTTCATTTGGAAATATAGTATATGCTGAAACCAAATCAACTAATCTCACCTCAGCACTTCCTAATACCAAAGAATAACCATAATAATCTGGATTTTTATTTATAGAGCTTAAACCAGATTTTAATAATATATTTTGAAAATCTCTTATACTGTATCTTGCAAGCCATTTTACAGCTGGTATATTTAGAGAATTAGCAAGTGCATCTCTTATGGTAACAGGACCATGATATTTATGATTAAAATTCTCTGGTATATAATCTCCTCCAGGTGAGTTTATATAAGTTTTAACATCGGCTATAACAGATGCAGGAGTTTCCCCTCTATCAAACAAATATCCATACAAAAAAGGTTTTAAAGTGCTTCCAGCTTGTCTTAAAGAAGTAGCTCCATTAACAGCCCCATCAACTTCCTTATCAAAATAATCCATAGAACCTATCATAGATAATATTTCACCTGTTTTAGCATTTAATATAATGCATGAAATATTTCTTACATTGAATGTGTGAAGTGATTGACTTGCATTGCTTATTACCATTATTGCTTCTTCTTGAAGTTTATAGTCTAAAGTGGTTTTTATTTCTGTTATGTTGTTATATTTTAATTGTGCTAATGATTCTTTGGCATACATTGTAAAGTGCGGTGCTTTGAAAGTGTATTCGTCTTTATTGTTGTAGACATCTATTTTTTCATTAATGTTTTTTTGATATTCTGCATCATCTATATAGCCGTTATTTTTCATTTCGTTTATAACATATATTCTTCTGTCATTTAATCTATCTTCATATTTGTATGGATTAAACTTTGTGCCAGATTTTATAATTGAAGCTAGTATTGCAGATTCATTTACATTTAAATCTTTTGCCTCTTTTTTGAAATAAACTTGAGAAGCAGCTCCCACACCATAACAATTATTTCCTAAAAAAACTCTGTTTAAATATTCTGTGATAATTTCTTCTTTTGATAGGTTTCTTTCTAATCTTATAGCGTCTAATGCCTCATAGAATTTATTAATATATGTTCTCTCTCTTGGTATTATACTTTTTGCTAATTGCTGTGTTATGGTACTTCCTCCAGATACCACCCTTCCGCTTATTGAATTAGCTAAAAATGCTCTCATTATTGCTTTATAATCTATTGCATTATGCTTAAAAAAGTTTTTGTCTTCAGCACTTATAACTGCATTTATAAGGTTTGTTGATATGTCGTTGTATTTTACTTCACTATAGAAACCGCCATGCTTTGGAAAAAGTGTTGATATTAGAATATTGTTTCTGTCATATATTTTTAATACTCTCTCTTCATCTAATTTTAATTCATCTTTTGTAAATGGTATATTTATATAATCCTTACAAAACTTATAAAAATTATATCCCTTTGGAATAAATATTACTGATAATACTAAAACTGAAATTAATAAAATATATATTATAGCTAATGATGTTCTTCTAATTATTTTTTCCATAAGCAGTTTTCCATAAACCTATATTTTTATTTTACAATAAAATGAACAATAGTCAATTTTTTGTTATATTGTAATAATTTTTAAATTTGGCAATTTTTAGTTTTGTAATTTGTGGGGACTAGCCCCCACACCCCCAC
>NZ_SRZM01000347.1 GCF_019402445.1 Brachyspira pilosicoli | reverse complement strand
AGTTTATACTATTTATAATAAATAAACCTACTACAGTATCTGTTACTTTAGTTTCTGTATTTATAATAGGATTTGTAAGTATATCTAAATTAAAAGTAGATTATTTACCTAATATGGAGATTCCTATTATAAGCGTAAAAACAGTATACGAAAACTCTGCTCCAGAAGAAGTTGAAAAAAATGTTACAAGGCTAATAGAAAGTGCTATATCTTCAGTAAATAATGTAAAGAACATAAAATCAAAATCAAAAGAATCAGAATCTAATATAGAAATAGAGTTTAATTGGGGAACTGATTTACAAACTGCTGCAGATGATATCAGAGAAGCAATAGATATGATAAGAAGCGAGCTGCCAGATGATGTTGATAATCCAAATATTTCAAAGTTTTCAAGCGATGCTAGCCCTATAATGGAGATAGCATTTTTTGGTATTGATAATTTAAGTGCATTATATGATTTAATAGACAGCAGAATACTCACATCATTAGAACAAATTGAAGGAGTAGCACAAACAGAGATAAGAGGCGGACTTAAAAAAACTATTTATGTAGATATAAACCTAAATAGACTAAATGCATATTTTATAAATATTAATGATATAGTAAAAACTCTCTCTATAGAAAATCAAAATATAGTTGGAGGCGAAACTTATGAGGGAGTTTATAAATATGGAATAAGAACCAAAGGAGAGTTTAAAAATATAAATGATATAGAAAATGTAGTTGTAGCTTTAAAAAATAATATATATCCTGTAAAAATAAGAGATATAGCAAATGTGTATGAATATTATGATGATGAAGCTGAGATAGTAAGAATCAATGGTCAAAAGGCAGTAAGTGTAGCTATAACAAAAGAATCTGGTGCTAATATCATACAAATATCAAGAGATGTTAATAAAAGATTAGAAACAATGGAGTTGCCTTATGGAATATATTATAAAGTATTATTCAATAGCTCTGATACAATCAATAACTCAATAAAAAATGTAATAAGCACAATATGGCAAGGGGCTTTATTTGCAATAATAATTCTTATGATATATTTATGGGATATAAAAAGTGTAATTATAATATCAATATCAATACCAATATCAGTAATAACAACATTTATATTAATGTATTTTTTGGATATATCAATAAATATTATATCTCTTTCAGGATTAGTCCTTGGTGTTGGAATGATGCTAGACAACTCTATAGTAGTGCTTGAAAACATTTTTATACATAATAAAAACTCCAATAATATAATAGATAATATAAAAGCATCGGCAAATGGTGCTAGTGAAGTTTCTGTCGCAATAACAGCATCAACTCTAACAAGCGTATCAGTTTTTTTGCCATTTTTATTTGTAAAAGGTCAAGTGGAACAAATGTTTAGTGATTTATGTTTAACCGTATCAATATCGCTATTAACTTCTCTTTTTGTGGCTATCACAATAGTACCTTTACTTGCTTCTAGAATTAAAAACAACAGTTTTAAGTTTACAAAATTAGAGACATTTTTTCAAAATAATATTCATAGCAAAACAGAAAAGTTTTATTTAACACTATTATCATTAGTGATGAAAAATAAAAGAAAATCATTTTTAATAATATTTTCAGTGTTATTTTCTTTACTATTATTAATGCTTATAAAAATACCAAAAGAAGGCTATCCTGTATCCGATGCGGGAACTATAATATCAAGACTAAGAATGCCTGTTGGAACTAGGGTGCAATTTACAGATTTATTTATTGACAGAATGGAAGATGATATAGAAAATAGTGTTGGAGAAAATATAGATTATTATGAAACAAGAGTGAGAACAGGGCGAAATGAACATCATGGAGAGGTGAGAGTAAAATTAATAGATAGAGAAAAAGGAAGAGATAAAGATATTAACTATTATATAGAAGAGATAAGAAATAAAGTAAATGGCTACCCAGGAAGAATAGAATTAAACTCAGAAAATGTTGCTATGGGAAAACCTAAAGATTACAGCTCTATTATAATAGAATTAGTTGGAGATAATTTAGATATTGGTTATGATGTGGCAAGCAATGTTATTAATGCAGTTTCTAAAGTAGAAGGAATAAGAAATGTGCTTATAAAAGAAGATGACTCAAATCATGAAATATTATTTACTATAAACAGAGATTTAATATCAAAAATAGGTATTAGCTTAGATACTATAGGAAGTATAATTCGTACATCTTTTAGCGGAACAGTGGCTAGCACTATGACATTAGAAAACTCTTTATATATAGATTCTGATATAGTTGTAAGGCTTGAAGACAGCACAAGAGATAATATAGACGGCGTGTATAAATTAATGATACCAACAGGAACAAACATTATACCAATATCCTCTGTAGTACAAATATCTAAATCAACAGGTCCTACAGAAATAAACAGAAAAAATGATAATAGAATAATAGAGATAACAGCAAGTTCATATGGAAGAGCTGTAAACGAAATAATAGCAGATATAAGAGAAGAATTAAATAAAATATATATACCAAGCGGATTTTTAATAAATTTTTCAGGTGATTATGAGGATATGCAGGAATCATTTCAGCAATTACTAATATCGTTAATAATGGCTATAGTATTTGTTTATGCGATAATAGCAGGACAATTTGAATCATACATAACGCCTTTTGTAATATCTTTGTCTGTACCTTTTGCTTTATTTGGAGCATTAATATTTCTTTATATTAGTGGTGAAACTTTAAACGTATATAGTGCAATAGGTATTATAATGCTCGTTGGTATAGTTGTAAACAATGGAATAGTTTTAATAGATTATATGAATAAAGTTGTACTAGAAGAGAATATTTCTTGGAATGAATCAGCTTTAAGAGCCTGTAAAAGAAGATTAAAGCCTGTACTTATGACTTCTTTAACCACAATTTTAGGAATGCTTCCTATGATGCTAAAAATAGGAAACGGCACAGAGATGTATAAACCATTGGCTACTGCTGTTTGCGGTGGGCTTTTATTTTCTACAGTATTTACTCTTATAATAATACCTGCAGTATATTCTAGTTTTAGAAATAGATTCGATATAAAAAGAAAATATGATTAATAAAAATTCACTGTAGTTAACATACTTCATAAATTTATAAATAAAACTTTCGATAATTATTTAAGTACTATATTATTGAAAGGGTTTGTTTATGGAAAATCAATTAAAAAGAATAGAGGCTAATGAACTAGAAAATTTATTAGAAGAGTTTGCTGATTATTTACAGACTTTAAATTATGCCGCTCATACAATCAATAGTTATACTAAAGATTTAAAAGAATATATAAAATTCTTAGAAGATAATAATATAGACTTTAACGATGCTACTCACTACACTATAAGAGATTATTTTGCATCATTAAAAAATAAAAAATTAAAAAATGCCACAACTTCAAGACATCTTTCTTCTATAAAGAAATTCTATAAATATTTAATAAGAAATGGATACTCAGATAAAACTAGAATAATAAACATGAAAAGCCCTAAAAGAGAAGAGCATATAGCTAAGTTTTTATCACTTAATGATATAGATAAAATATTAGAAATAGATGATGAAAATGATTTTACTATTATAAGAGATAAAATGATGGCTATATTTATGTATGCTATAGGTTTAAGAGCTTCAGAGTTAATATCTATTAAGCTTAATATGATGCATAAAGGGTCCACTACTTTAAGAATACTTGGTAAAGGTTCAAAGGTAAGAGAGATACCATTAATACCTATAATATATGATAATTGGGATTTGTATATGCAAAAAAGAGCAATTATACAAAGAGAATATGGTGCTAATAATAATTATTTGTTTGTAAACAGATTTGGAAAACCTATAAGCGATAGAAGCGTTAGAAACTCAATGAAAAGACTTATGAGAATGGCTAATATAAGTGTAGATTTTTCTCCGCATACTTTAAGACATACATTCGCCACACATCTTTTAAATAATGATGCTGAAATTAGAGGTGTTCAAGAATTACTAGGTCATGAAAGCATATCAACTACTCAAAGATATACTCATGTTACAAATGATAGGCTTTTTGAAGTATACAATAGAGCACATCCACATTCAAAATAAAATATACAAATAGAAAATTACTTGATTTTTTGGAATCTTTTTTATATAATTAACATATTAAAGTTAATTAATAAAAAATCTTTGAGGATAAATAAATGTCATCTAATAAAAAAATAGTAATCAAAAAAAAGAGTCCTGTAGTTAAAACTTTGCAATGGCTTGGAGTATCTGCTGTATCCATTTTACTTATAGTATATTTTTTGGTAATAGATACTAGAGGAAGTCAGAAAACTCCTACTATAGGTTCTGTTAATGGTACTCCTATATACTATACTTCTACAAGTCCTTATGGTAAAGCTTTTAGAGAAATAGAAAATTATTACCAACAATTTGGAATACCAATGAATGCTGATATATATGCCAATATAGAAGATTTAGCTTTTAGAAGAGCTGTTACTACTATACTTTTAGATGATTTAGCAGCAAAAAATATAACTGTAAGTGATAAAATAATACTTCAATATATGCAAAGCCAATTTATAGACAGCAATGGTAATTATAACCAAATGGCTTATGACGCTTTTATTAAAAATACTCCTCAATCAGAAAAAATTAGAATAGAAAAAGATTTAAAAGAAACCGTTATGGCTCAAACTATAGCTTTAGAGTTATTTAATAGTGTTAAAATCAATTCTTTAGAATTAGAAAGACAATATATCAAAAATCTCACAAAAAGAGATATTGAGATGCTTTATATCGATGCTTCTGAGATAGTAAGAAATGCAGATATACTTGAGGCAGATATAGACAAATATTTTAATGATAATAAAACTAATTTTGTACAGGCTGACATATCTTGGATACTTATGGCTAATGCTAAAGAAGCAGAAAATGTATATAAAACTCTTAAAAATGATATTACTTTATTTGATAAAACTGTAGCAGAAAAAAGTATTTACACAAATGATTATCATTTAGGCTATGTTACAAGAATGGAAATTGATAAAAACATAGCTGACAGAGTATTTACAAACACACAAATTACTACTAATACTCTACTCTCTCCTATCAATGTTAATGGCGTTTATTATGTTGTATTAGTTAATGATATAAGATTACCAGAAAAATACACAGATGTTAATTCTGGAGTTTTAAGAGATAGTTATTTAAATGCTAATCTTAAAGTATTAGTTGAAGCAGAAAAATCTAAACAAGTAGAAGTATTGAAAAATGCGGTTGCCAATAACAATAATTTTGCTACTTTAAACAATGGAAATATAAAATACTATAAATCTTCAGCACCATTTTCTTATGCTCAAGGTTTCATAAATTCTACTGATAAAAATGTTATACCAGATTCATCTAGCCCTATATTTAATAGCACTGTATTTTCTTTGAATGTAGGAGATAAAAGCGAGGTTATAAAATTAAATAATGGTGTTGCTGTTATAAAAGTTTTATCAGAAGAAAAAGCTGATATGAACAAACTAGCATCATTAGATACTGCTCAAAAAAATGCTGCAAGAAAAGAATTATTAAATGCAACAGTTGCTAATATATCTATAGAATGGGAAAATAAATCTATGGAAGAAGCTAAAATAAAAAGACATAAAGTAAGATAACATTAGGGGTATTTATGTTTGATAATAACGTACATTATATAAGAAAAGAATTAGAATCTATATACAATGTTGTAGTAGAGCATTTAGGCAAAGAGTTATTAAGCAAAGAGATAAAAAAGCTTGAATATGAGCCTAAATTAGACAGAATAAATATCAATGATTTTATTTTTATAAGACTTACATTTGAAAACAAAGAAGATCATAAAGAATTATTTTATGAGATATATATAGAAGATGAAAACGGCAATGCATTAGAAAACTCAATGATAAATGTAGAGCGTCCTTTCTCTAAGCTTGTAGATAAAATAGATTATCTTATAAAACTAGATTATTGATTATATTTAAGTATAGTTTTATATATACTTGTCTCAAGAGTATATTAATAAATATTTATGTTGTTTTAATATTTAGTATATAAAATATAATTAGTATTCCTTTCTTAACTTGCACTTTGGCTAAACGTAAGAGAAAAACTTAAATATTTGCACTTTTTGGTTCTTTGACGAAGTCTGCAAAGCGTGAACTGCGGGAAAAAGTTGAATAAAATAAAAATATAAATTAATATCAAAAAAATATTTTTTAAATAAAAATATTTGCATGGCTTTGCCCTTAACGAAGTACACACCGTGTAGCACCCCACTTTTTTTGCGACCGAAGGGAGTGCCTGTGGCGTGACCCAAAGAAGCAAAAAGACTGCATTTTTATGAAGTACAATTTATATATAGTAAAAAAATACAATATATTATTTACATACTTCTTAGATATAAAACTAAAATATTTTGCACTTTTCGCAAAGCGTACCCGTAGGGTAAAAACTTTGACG
>NZ_SRZM01000346.1 GCF_019402445.1 Brachyspira pilosicoli | reverse complement strand
TCAAAACTCAGAAAAACCTATTAAAAATGATGAAATACCAAATTTCCAAACTACTGGAGGTGTTGCTTATTATCGTAACCCAGTTGTGGTAGTAATGGGTACTAGTAAAAACCATGTTGCAGTTTTCGCAGAGAAAAGATATTTATCTGAAGGTTCTGCTAACGATATAGGTGTAGACGGTAAAACAGCTACAGATATAGTTTGTATCATAAGT
>NZ_SRZM01000345.1 GCF_019402445.1 Brachyspira pilosicoli | reverse complement strand
CCCTACGGGTACGCTTCGCGAAAAGTGCAAATTTACAGAACTTAAATCATATTATATATATAAAATAATTTTTACTTCTTAAATAACTCAAACAAAAACTTTAATGCTTTTATATTTTTGCTGTAAGGCGGATATTTAGTATTAAGCTCAAAATTATAATTCTTTTTTAATACTGTAGTCTTCTTTGTAAAGCATTCAAAACTATAATAACCATGATACTCCCCTATTCCGCTTGTTGCTACTCCTCCAAAAGGAGCATTGTTATTTAATATATGGCTTATAGTATCATTTACAGATGCACCGCCAAAAGAAATATTGTTTAAAAAATAGTCTACAAAATTATTATCATCAGAAAAAACATACATAGCCAAAGGGTGAGAACATACTTTATCTAGAATATCTCTTGCCTCTTCTTTAGTGTTATAATAAACTATAGGGAAAATGCTTCCAAATATCTCATCTCTCATTACATTATTTTCTAAACTGTTAGGCTCTAATAATGTAATTGCAAGAGATAATGCCTCATCATCATATTCACCGCCATATAATATTTTGCCGTCATTTAAGTAACTTTTTAATCTTTCATAATGACTTTTATTAATAATTCTGTTTAATTTTCTCTCATCTTCAAATAATTTTATTTCTGTATTAAATGCCTCTAAAAACTTATCTTTAATATTCTTGTTTACTAATAGATAATCAGGAGACACGCAAGTTTGCCCAGAATTAATAAACTTTCCCCATATTATTCTCTTTAGAGCTTTATTAATATTTTTTATATTGTCATCAACTATAACAGGAGATTTTCCTCCAAGCTCTAAAGTAAGAGAGGTTAAAAAGTTAGAAGCATTATTCATTATAATTTTTCCAACCCTCGGGGAGCCTGTAAAAAATATTTTATCATATTCTATTTTTGTAGTCTCTTCTGCAGGAAAAGATTTATCTACAACAGCAATATACTCTTCATTAAATGTTTCTTTTACAGAAGAATATATTGCATCATAAACATTACTTGTTAATTGAGAAGGAAGTATTATAGAAGTATTTCCTCCAGCAATAGAGCCTATAAGAGGAAGAAAAGTTAATTGCAAAGGATAATTCCAAGGAGATATTATAAGTGATACTCCATAAGGTTTATTCATTATAATTGTTTTAGAATCTATTGTGAGGAAATTTCTTTTAACTTTTTTATCTTTCATCCAAGTTTTTAATTTTTTTATAAAAAGATTTATTTCATCAATTATAATAAATAATTCAGTACCAATAGCCTCAAATTCAAGTTTAGCCATATCTTTATTTAGAGCATCAATAAAATTAGCCTCATTTTTTATAATCATAGCCTTTAGTTTTTTTAGCCGCTCTATTCTAAAAGAATATTCTAATGTAGCACCGCTTTTAAAAAACTCTCTTTGCTTATTTCTTAACTCTTCTATATACATAAAAAATAATATCCCTTAAAAATAGTTTTTAATTTAAAATATTTGCAGGGCTTTG
>NZ_SRZM01000344.1 GCF_019402445.1 Brachyspira pilosicoli | reverse complement strand
GAAGCGTGCCCGAAGGGCGAAAACTTTGACAAAATATAATTTTTTTAGTTTAACTATTTAATTAAAAATAAAGGCTTAAACATGATAAAAAATATAAATGAAGTAACTAAAACTTTAGGATTCAAAATAATAATAATAGTGGTATTAGGACTATTGCTTTTAATACCTATGACTTTTATAAATAGTGTTGTAAGAGATAGAATTCGTTATCAAAATGAGGCTATATCTTCTATAATAGAGCCTGTGGGTGATAGTGCTAATATTCAAGGTGTAGTTATTGCTATACCGTATTTAGAAAAGTTTATTGACAGCGACACTAAAGAAATAGGCTACACAAGAAAATATATTTTTTATATGCCTAATGAATATAATGTTACTGGTGATATTGAAGTTACAAGTTTAAGCAGGGGAATTTTTAAAGCTCCTATTTTTAACTCACAGTTAAATATTACAGGAAGGTTCGATAAATATAATGATGAAATATATAATTTAGACAAAAACAATACTATTATACTTTATGATGAAGCTATGATTATATTAGGCATAGGAAACAAAAAAAATCTTATAAAGCTTCCTAATGTATTAATTAATAATAATGAAGAGATTAAATATTATGAGAAAAATATTAATATAGATTTAAATATGTTTAATAATAAATTTCTATACACTATTTCAAGAGATAATATATTAAACGGTTTTGATTTCAATATTACAATGGACATTCAAGGAGGAAACTCTCTTATAATAACTCCTTTAGCTTCTGAAAACACTTTTAAAATATCTTCAAAATGGAAAGACCCTAGTTTTACAGGAGGATTTTTACCAACAAAAAGAGAAGTTAATAATAATGGGTTTAATGCAGAGTGGAATATAGCAAGCTTTAATACTTCATTTACAAAATATTGGACTAGCGATGAAAATTCTAATAGGTTAAACAATATAGACAATAACCAATATTATACTAGCAATCAAGAATCTAATAATGTTTTAGTGTCATTTTTGCTTCTCAATGATAATTATCAAAAAACTTCAAGAAGCGTAAAGTATGCTATATTGTTTATATTCATTCCATTTTTTGTATTATTTTTATGCGAAGTGCTTTCAAAAAAACGTATACACCCTGTGCAGTATATACTCATAGGAATAGCTAATGCGATATTTTATCTTCTACTTTTAGCAATATCTGAGCATATCAATTTTAATATTAGTTATTTTATAAGTGCCTTAATGGTTACAGCTTTAACTTCTATATATATAGGATACATTATAAAATCTCCAAGATACACTATTTCAATGGCTATAGTAGAGTCTTTGATTTATATATTCTTGTTTGGAATATTACAATTAACTGATTATGCATTACTCATGGGCACATTAGGGCTATTTGCTGTTATTGCTCTTGCAATGTACTTCACACGAAATGTTGATTGGTATGGTGAAAACAATTAACAAATTTAAAAAATTATTACCGCACGGTGGAATAAACTTTTTTATATAATAAAATTCAAATTATAAGTTTATTAATATAATAAATTTTATTATGCGTGCGTATATACATTTTTTATCTTTTAAAAATTTAGGGCGGGTGCTAAAAATTCTATATAAATTGCAAGAATATTAAAAATAAAAAACTCAAATAAAACAGCAAATATATAGGGCGGGATTTGTAAATTAAGTTTTTTAATTAATTATTATTAATTTTTCTTTATAAAATATATTTAAAACTTTATAAATAAAAAAGTCTACAAGCCTTATAATGTATAAAATGTAGCTCATATATCATTTTAAATATAAAAAAATATATATAAATATCAAAAATTCCTTTTTTTTATCGCTTGATATATTTTTTTATTTAATATACTCTCTAATTTAACAATCTATAATAGGAGGTCAGACGTATGACAGATAAAAAAATTGAATTGTTTGAAAATTATCCTGTACACAAAGCTCTAATTACGCTAGCACTTCCAACAATATTAGGAATGTTAGTCAATGTTTTTTATAATATGGTAGATACTTTCTTTGTAGGACAAACTGGAGACCCCAATCAGGTTGCTGCTGTATCATTATGTATGCCTATATATTTGCTTCTTATGGCTTTCGGTAATATATTTGGTATAGGTGGTGGTTCTTACATATCTAGAAAATTAGGTGCTAAAGATTATGAATCTGTAAAAAAGATATCGGCATTTGCTTTTTATGCAAGTATAATAGTAGGATTTATTTCTATGGCTGTATACTTGATATTTATGAAAGACATATTAAAAATATCAGGTGCTAGTCAGAACACTTATCAATTTTCTAAGGATTATTTAATTATAGTAGCATTTGGAGCTCCTTTTGTAGTTAATCAGATGGCTATGGGGCAGATTGTAAGGTCTGAGGGTTCTTCAAAAGAGGCTATGATTGGTATGATGATTGGTACTGTGGTGAATATAGTATTAGACCCTATAATGATTCTTTATATGAATATGGGGGTTGCTGGTGCTGCTTTAGCTACAATAATTGGTAATGCTTGTTCTACTTTTTACTACATATACCATATATTAAGAAAAAAATCTTTCCTATCAATACATTTTAAAGAATTTACTTTGCATAAAGATATACTTATCAATGTATTTTCTATAGGAATACCTGTTTCTATTAATAACATACTTATGAGTGCTTCAAACATATTAATAAACAACTTAGCTGCAGGATATAGTGATAATGCAGTAGCAGGACTTGGAGTTGCTCAAAGAATATTTACTCTTGTTGTATTAGTATTTATAGGACTTTCTCAAGGACTTCAGCCTTTTGTAGGATACAACTTTGCTTCTAAAAATTATAAAAGAATGAATGCAGCTATTAAAATATCTTGTGCTGTAAGTGTAATAATAGGATTTTTACTTTTAATTTTATCTTTAATATTTGGAAGATTAGCTGTAGCTATATTTATCAATAATGAAGAAGTAATAGATTATGGAGTTAGATTCTTGGTAGCAAGTTATTCAATAGCTCCTATAATAGGCTTTCAATTTGTATTTATGTCCACATTCCAAGCATTAGGAAAATCAATTCCTTCTCTAATACTTTCTATAAGCAGGCAGGGGATAGCATTTATACCTACCATATTAATAGGTACAAAATTATTCGGCATAAAAGGTATTATATGGGCACAGCCTATAGCCGATATAGTAACAGTTTTAATGGCAAGTATTATGTATACATATATTTACCAAAAAATGAAAAGAAAGGCATTGGAAGAAGAAAAGAATAATAAAGAAGCTTCAACAGAGGCAGTTTATTCTAATGTATAACTATATATAAAAAACATAAGAGCTAATTATTTTAAGGCGTGCATTTTATGATGCATGCCTTTTTTATTAAAATAAATACATATGAAATTAATTAGTGTTATTTTATTTATTTGCACTTTTTGGTTCTTTTTGCGGCG
>NZ_SRZM01000343.1 GCF_019402445.1 Brachyspira pilosicoli | reverse complement strand
TGTTCAGTCATTAGATGAAATTTTAAAAGATTGTGAGAGAGTGGTAAAAAAATATCATGACCCATCAAAATATTCTATGAGTATGGTTGCATTGGCTCCTTGTGCTCCTTTTAATGTAACAGGTGAATTAATGAAACAATCTGCAGTTTTAGCAAGAGATTTGAATGTAAGGCTTCATACACATCTATGCGAAACTAAAGATGAAGAAGTATTTGTAAGAGAAAAGTTTAATATGCGTCCTTTAGAATATATGGAAACATTGGGCTGGACTGGTGAAGATGTATGGTATGCACATGGAATACACTTTAATGATGAAGAGTTAAAATATTTAGCTGATACAAAAACAGGAGTAGCACA
>NZ_SRZM01000342.1 GCF_019402445.1 Brachyspira pilosicoli | reverse complement strand
ACGTGCGGAAACAAAATTGAAAATATATGCAATAATTATTTAAAAATTCCTAAACCGCACGGTAGCTAAAATATAAAAACTTTACTATATTAAAATTATAATTTTATTAATATATAAAAATAAGCTTAACGTGCGTTCAAATTAATAATTAAAAAAATATTTTATTTAAAAAACAATATTTAAAATTGATTTTTTTCAAATATACTATAATATTTTTAATATAGAATAAGATTAAGGGTAAAAAATGAAACACAAAATAGCTCTACTAATTGTAATTGCATTTATAATTTCATGCTCAAATAACAACACTAATCCAAACAATACTCAAGGAATAAAAGAAAAAGAAGAATTAGGTAACGTAGAAACTCCAACAAACGATGGTAGTGGTTCTACTAATAATGGCAATACTGATAATAATCCAACAGATAACAATGGAAATAATACAGAAGAAAAGCCTCCTCTCCCGCCTCTAGATAATTATTTACATATGTATACAGGTACTGCTAAATATTATATAAAAACATTAGATGATGCTGTAGTAACTTCGCACACAGATGAAAATATATATGTTGAAATATATGATGATTGCATAGTTATATCTTCTGGAGCAACTTTCTTTTTTGAGAATATAAATAAACCATCTGATAATATATATGAATCTACCGAATATTATAATGATGCTACATATAAATTAACTTTAAAGATTAATGGTGATAATACTGCTACCCTTAGATTAAGTATAAGAGATAGTCAATACTCATATCACTTTGATGCAGATAATTTACCAGAATTTCAAAAGAATTAATTATATTAAGAAATTATTTAAAAGAGGCTTTATATTATTATAGAGTCTCTTTTTTATTTATTTTTTATATATACCCATATACCCTACTTGAATTTTATTAAAAATATATTATAATTATATTGTTAGACTATTGTAACATTTTATAAAAAATAGTAAAATTAATTACGTTTTATATAGGGGTTTATATATATGAAAATGACTTTAAAAATAGGAGGAATGCATTGTGCTGCTTGTTCAAGGGCAGTAGAAAGAGCATTAAAAAAAACTGATGGTATTGAAGAAGCCAATGTTAATATAGCTACAGAAAAAGCTGTATTTAACTATGATGAAAAAAAGATTAAATATGATGATATAGTTAATGTTATAGTGAAGGCAGGGTATCAAGTTTTGGGCAAAGAGGAAGACCCTGCAATCGTAAAAGCAAGAGAGATAAAAGAGCAGAAAATAAGGCTTATCGTTTCGGCAATATTTTCTATACCTTTGTTTTATATATCAATGGCACCTATGGTAAGCTTTGTTAAGTTTCCAATACCTAGTTTTTTGGTGCATCATTTAAATCCTCAAGTTTTTTCTATAGTAGCAATATTTTTATGCATACCTGTTATGATATCAGGATATAAATTTTACACATTAGGTTTCCCTGCACTTTTTAGAGGTTCGCCTAATATGGACTCACTTGTGGCAATAGGAACAACTGCCGCATTTAGTTATAGTATTTATTCTACTGTTTTGGCATTTATGGGGCTTAATCCTCATGGAGATAATCTTTATTATGAGTCAGCTGCCGTTATAATAACATTAGTTCAGTTTGGTAAATATTTAGAGGCTAGAAGCAAAGGAAAAACAGGAGAAGCAATAAAAAAACTTATGGGACTTCAGCCTAAAACTGCTACCATAATAAAAGACGGAGAAGAGAAAGAGATAAAGATTTCAGATGTAAAAGTTGATGATATAGTATTAGTTCGCCCTGGAGAGAAGATTCCCGTTGATGGAGAAATAATAGAAGGTTACAGCAGTGTTGATGAATCAATGCTTACAGGAGAGAGTATACCAGTTGAAAAAAGCGTTGGCGATAAAGTGGTTGGTGCTTCTATAAATAAAACAGGAAGTTTTAAATTCAAAGCTCAAAAGGTTGGTGCTGATACTGCATTAGCCCAGATTATAAAACTTGTAGAAGATGCTCAGGGTTCAAAAGCTCCAATAGCACATATTGCCGATGTTGTTTCTTCATATTTTGTACCTACTGTAATAACTATAGCTTTGATATCCGGTATAATTTGGTTTATAGCTCTTCACAATTTTGTATTCTCTTTAACCGTATTTGTATCTGTACTTGTTATAGCTTGTCCTTGTGCTTTGGGGCTTGCTACACCTACTGCAATAATGGTTGGTACAGGAAAAGGTGCTGAACTTGGAATACTTTTTAAAAATGCTGAGGCTTTAGAGGTATCTCAAAAAATAAATACTGTGATGTTTGACAAAACAGGAACTCTCACAGAGGGTAAGCCTTATGTTACAGACATTATTTCTGATGATAAAGATAAACTTCTTTTGATAGCGGCAAGTGCTGAAAATGGAAGCGAACACCCTTTAGGTGAAGCTATAGTAAGAGAGGCTAAAGAAAAAAATATAAAACTTCTAAACATAGAAAATTTTAAAGCCATAGCTGGTTTCGGTATAGAAGTATTTGTTGATGACAAAAAAGTTTTAATGGGCAATGACAAACTAATGAATAAAGAAAATATCAATACAGAAAATTATAATTCATATATGGATAAACTTTCAAAAGAAGGTAAAACTCCTATGTATGTTGCCTATGACAATAAACTTTTAGGAATAATAGCAGTTGCTGATAAAATAAAAAAAGAAAGCATTGAGGCAATAAACAGACTTCATAAACTTGGAATAAAAACTGCAATGATTACAGGCGACAATAAAAACACTGCTAATTCAGTTGCAAAAGAAGCTGGCATTGATATTGTATTTGCAGAAGTTCTTCCAGAAGAAAAATCTAATGAAGTTAAAAAACTTCAGGAACAAGGTTTTACTGTTGCCATGGTAGGCGATGGGATAAATGATGCCCCTGCCCTCACTCAGGCTAATGTTGGTATTGCTATTGGAAGTGGTACTGATGTTGCTATTGAGAGTGCTGATATAGTATTGGTAAAATCAAACACTAACGATGTTGTAACTGCTATAGAATTAAGCAAGGCTACTATGAGAGATATAAAACAGAACCTATTCTGGGCTTTTTGCTATAATGTAATAGGTATACCAATTGCAGCAGGAGTTTTGCATGTATTTAGAGAGCCTTTAATAGCTTCTTCTATAGGAGGATTTTTAACTGCTATTATGGGTAAGGATTTGCTTTTAAATCCTATATTTGCTGCTCTTGCTATGAGTTTAAGTTCTGTTTCTGTTGTTACAAATGCTTTGAGATTAAACTTTTTTAAACCTAGTAAATAACTTTATTTTTTAATATACTTAGTTTTTATTCATACTTTACTCCATTAATCCATGTGAATTTAAATTTACATGGATTATTTTTTTTATATTTTTTATATTCTTCAACGCACGCAGTGTGAAATTAATAAATAATAATAAATTATTATTCAAATTTTTATAAAAAATAAAATTTTATTTCCCGTGCGTTAATAGATATGCAAATTTAATTAATATTTGGGCGGGTGCTATAATTTATCATTTAGCAGTAAAACAAATTAAAATTATGATTTCAAATTAAGCAGAAAACATAAAGGGGCGGGTATGTAAATAAAATTTATTT
>NZ_SRZM01000341.1 GCF_019402445.1 Brachyspira pilosicoli | reverse complement strand
TAAAAAGCCTAGGACTTACTACAGATATAACTAAAAAAGACAAAAACATTAAGCCAAAAATATAATATTTTTTCATAATTTATTTTCTCCTTTTATATTTTACTGACAAATTATTTATAAATATAATAAAAATTATAATAAAAACAGCAAAATAGCAATATATAATTTTAATAGAATGGATGGTTCATTGTAAAGGCAATGCCCCAACCTCTTCCAAGCCATTTACCAAGAGGAGAATAAGTATCACCCTCAAAGTCTTGGAATCCCTTACCAAATCCAATATCTTCTTTATTATAAACAAATCTCTTAGCAAAATAAAATCTAATATTAAATATAGGTATAGTAAGTCTCAAACCAAAACCTACAGAATACATATATTGTGAAGGGTCAAATATATCCTTAATATCCATAAATTGTGAAGGATAATTATAAGCATCACCGTCAAAATTAAGCCCTGTAGAATGAGGAAGCCATAATTGACCTGCATCAAGAAAACCAACCAATCCCAAAGTTTTTGGTATAATAGGTATACGAAGCTCTGCAAAGAACCTCACTTTAGCTCTACCATAACTCCAAGAATCTTTTTGACCATTTTCATTAGGCAAGTCATAAGTACTTAAACCTCTATTATATTTAAATATTGTATATTTAGAAGTATCCCAACCTCTAACATCTTCAAATGGGTTAAGATAATAAAGTACATCTGCATCGTTTTGAATAGGAAGACCTGGAATAGCTATAATCTGACCAATCTCACCATAGAATGCAAATGATAACCATTTAGTAGCAGGTATAGCTAAGAATCCTGTAGCATTTAATCTCATTAACTGAGTATGGTTAAAGTAGAAGTCCACTGTACCTCTTAAGAAACTTCCCTTTGTAGGGTTAAGATAATCGTTTCTGCTGTCTCTAAGAAGTGAGTATGACACTATAAAAGTAGTAAACCAATCACTTTGCCATCTTTGGAAACTTCCGTCTTTTTTATTTATTCTATGAACCAAATATTTTCTAATGTCATTCAATACATGGTCTGGACCTGCATCGCTTGCTCCTTGGTCATACCACTGCTGATACTGCTGTACAATGGTGTCAAATGTTAAGAAAGTTGAGTAGTAATCAAAGAAATAATAACCAACTCTAGCAATACCTTCAAAACCATGTCTTGTATAATAAGAATATTTAGGAAGTCCAAATTGGTCTGTACCTATTTGGTCACCTGTATTAACACTTTCATTAAAGTAAGATAAATCAAATCCCAAATATATAGGCAAATTAAGCAAATAAGGCTCTGCAAAGTTAACCGCTATTCTCTTTTGAGTCTGACCAAACTCACCACTTAAACCTAATTGTAAACCTCTTCCTAAGAAGTTGTTTTCTCTAATAGAAGCAAACACCTTAAAACCAGAACCAGTAGAGAAACCACCTCCTCCAGACACCATAGCTGACTTACCATCAGTAACATTAAGTCCAAGCTCCATAAGCCCTTCGGCAGAACCAGGTTTTACATTTATGCCTATATTATCAAAGAATTGCGTATTATATAATCTCTCTTGTACACGCTGTATTTTAGCAGAGTTAAATACCTCACCAGGTTTTATATCAATATATCTCTGTATAACAAAGTCTTTAGTTTTAGTGTTTCCTGATATTGTAATATTTTCTATATGTGCTTTATCGTTTTCAACTATATCATACATTATATTAACTATTTTATTCTCTTCATTAACTGATATAACAGGAATAACTTGTCTAAATATATAACCCTTTTCAGAATATTTATTTTGTATACCCTGATAATCAGCCATGTGATAAGTATAATTATATAAAGCACCCTTTTTAGATTTTATATCCGCCTGTATAACATCTGAAGGTATAACAAAATTACCTTTAAACCCTATATCTCCAAAATAATATTTATCACCTTCTGTGATGTAAATATCTATAATCAAATCCTGCTCATTTTTTACCTGCGGGTCTCTCCATTGATAAGTATATCGAACATTATTTACCTTAGCCTTGTAATAACCTCTATCAGCATAATACTTTACTATTTTAGACTTATCTTCTTCAAACTTAAACTCATTAAACTTACCCAAAGATAAGAAACCATTTTCTTTTGTAGACATTTGTCTTTTTAATTCATTAGGAGAGAAGTGAGTATTACCATGAAAACGAATACTAGATACTTTAACCTCATTACCCTCTACAATATTCATCTCTATTACAACATCAGAAGCCTCTTTATCTTCTGTAACCTTTGGCTCAACATAAGCCTTTAAATATCCTTTGTCTTGATAGTTGGTAATAATGGCATTAACAGCATCATTTAACTTCTGAGGTATATAAGGGTCTCCCACACGCATTATAGGTTTTATGGCATCATTTAATGCTGTTCTGCTTAAACGCTTATTTCCATTGTATATTATATCTTTAATGATAAATCTCTCTGCTACAACTATATTAAGTATGATACCGTCATCTTCTCTAGTAACATCTATAGCAACCCTGTCGAATGATTCTGTATTAAATAAACTTTTTATGGCATTATTAATTTCAGCTCTAGCAAATTTACTTCCTTTTTTAATGGGGAAATTATTTTTTACTTGATCCTCAGTAAGTCTTACTTCGCCTGTAACTATTATATCTTTAATAGTAAGACCTTCATAGACTGCAATATTTTGTGAAGTTTGTAAATTGTCAAAATCACTTTCAGCCGCCCTCAAAAATAAAAAAGCAGTTAAAAGTATAGTAATAAAAATAATAAAACGATTCTTTATAAATTTCACTAAAATCTCCAACGCGTAACTATGTTAAAGTCTTGTCCTGTTCCTTTTATATTGAAAGGGTTAATTTTATACTCAAATACAAAATTTGCAAGTCTGTAATTTTTTAGTAAAGACACCTCAAATCCAAATTGATGGTCAAAATAATAAGCGTCCACTGGTCTTCCTAACTCACTAGGTCTTGAAGCATCATTAACTCTATAAGTAACATCATATTTCAAATACAAATACTTAGAAATATATTTTCCTATCCCTACGCTAGTGTTATCCCAAACGGAAGAAGCACTAAGATTATTGTTATTTGTAACAAACAATAAGTTATTTACCACCGTAGGGCTTAAGTTAATATAATCTATACCCAAAAACTGCCTTACCCAACGCTCTACTGGTCTTAAAACAGTACTTCTCAATATTAAATCACTATAATTCATAGTAAGCTGCTGCAATTGAGCATTATTCATATTGTTAGCAGAGTTTATACTGTTGAAATTCTCGGCATAAACTTGATTTTCTCTATTACCAAAAGTACCCTGAGGTATGCCTGCTAATTGATTAACCTGATACTGTCCAAGCGAAGGAATAGTGTAGAATTTTACAGGAGAAATACCGCCTGTGCTGTCGGTTAATAATTGAGAAACACGGGCATTCATCTCCATATAAAGCGTAACACTCTCTCCAGAGTTTTGATATTCCAAAGAATCAGAAGAAACTGTAGTATTTGGAGAATAATATTTTTTGTATGTAAAAGCAGTTGCCTCTATTATAGGGTCATAACTATTAACATCTGGGAATGTTAAAGTACCATTTTCTATTTGATAAACATTTTGTAAATAATATATACTTCCTCTGTCAAAATTAATAGTACCTTCTAATTCTAATCCGTCTCTCAATGTACTGTATACACTCATTTTAGAGCCGTCTTCAAGATAAACATCTCCAACCAAATTGTGAGCAACTCTCACCTGCTGCCAAGCCTCTATAACAAAGTCCCAATAAATTTTACTAGCCATTCCATAAACATGCTCTTTATATGTGTTTTGAGGATTGATAGATAATTGAACATCGCTTTTCATTAATGTTAATGTTCCGCCTATTCTTGGTTCTGCTATATTTCCTCCAACTTGTAAATCTATGTGTAAAGGTCCTTTTATTTTTACAACATTGAGGTCTAATGAACCGTTTAAAAGACCTAACTGTTCATCTGATGAAAGCAAATCAAAAGCCATGTAATTTATATTGTTTTTAAATATTTCAGCTTCGCCTGTAATAGATAGATTCTTCTTACCCTTATAAGTAAATGTAAGATTATTTACATTAAACATGTTTCCATCAAAATTAAAATCTACAACTGTACTGTCAAACACGTCAGAGAAATATGCTATTTTTACCTTCTTGCCGTGTCCTAAAAATCTTCCATTAATTGCAATATCGTCTTTAGGTCCATGAACCTTTGCATATAAAGTATAAGGCTTATTATCAACCATAAAATTAGTTGGTGCTGATTGTATCTCTGTAAATAATACATTAAATATCTCAAATATCTCTACATTAAGTCTATCAGATGTGAGAAGCAAATCCACTTGGTCTTTACCTGTATCTTTTACAGTACCGTCAATATTGAGAATATTATAATCATCATAAACATATCTTAATGCTGTTTCATTAATTCCATCTATATTAGAAATACTTCCAGATATACCGTGACTTTTATTGTTTTCAAAAGTAATATAATCTTTTTTATAATTTACTATAGTGCCAAACTCTGGAAGCTTTCTTTTATTAATTATAATAGGTGTTGTTTGTATTCTAAACTCCTTGCTTCCATCGGCTAAAGAACGCATATTATAATTAATGGTGCCTGAATAAGTACTCAAATAAGATAACTTATCAACCTCTACAGTCATATTATGCAAATCTTTTGAAAAATAAGCATAAGGTATTTTTAACTGTTCGCCCGTCTTTTTAAATGTTCTTGATTTTACAATACCAATAGAGCCTGTTTTACTCATAAGTACATCTTTTATTTCAAGCTCATCTGTTTTATAATAACCAGTTAAAGATACATCATATCTATCGCCTAGAATTTCAAAGTCTTTTATATTAAACTTATCTAAATATACAACAGGGTCATTAAGAAGCCCTATTACAGTGGCATTGGCAGTAATGATACCATACATTCCACCTGCCGTAGTAAGATTAAAAGGCAAATCAGATATAGTGAGCTTTCCAAATACATTATTTTGATTAATAGAAGCATCTAAAGCAACAACTCCACTATTATCAGCATCTTTAAGTAAAGCCGTAAACTTATTAACTCCATCAGAAGAAGAAAGCAGTCCCTCACCATATACTCTATTATCACCATAATCTAATATT
>NZ_SRZM01000340.1 GCF_019402445.1 Brachyspira pilosicoli | reverse complement strand
CCGCCGCAAAAAGTTGCAAAAAGTGCAAATTATTTAGCTTAAAAATGCAGTTTTTCGTGGAGCTAGGCAAAGGGTAAAAAATTTTGACGAAGTCTACAATGTGTAGCTGCGGGAAAAAGAACAATAATAAAAATTGATAAGCCTCTTAGTATACAATAAAAAAGCCTGCATGCTTATAGGCACACAGGCTACAAATTATAAAGATAAAAGATTATTTTTTAGAGTTTGTTTTTTT
>NZ_SRZM01000034.1 GCF_019402445.1 Brachyspira pilosicoli | reverse complement strand
AGGGGGCAAAGCCACCACAAATAAAAAACTAAAAATTTTTTAAGATATAGTTAAATAACATATTTTATTATGTAGTTTATGTTTTATTCAACTTTTTCCCGCCTTACACTGTGTGGACTTCGTCAAAGTTGCAAAAAAAAATGCAAGTGCTTTAACTTTATATGTTTGTAATATATATTAATATAAAATTTTATTTTAATCTAAAAAATGCAGTTCTTTTACTTCTTTTATACCAATAAAAGAAGTAGAGTATAGGGCAAAGCCTCAGATATCAAAAAATATAAATTTGTTTTTAACAAAAATGTAGTTATTTATTATATACTGAAACAAATATATTCTATCAATTTGTTAAAAAACAAAAGCCTTGAAATTAATTCAAGACCTTTGTTCTTTAATGTAATAATTTTAATTCTTATGCTAAAAATCTAGAAATAACAGGCATTAAAATCTTTATTAATAAAAGAGCTGCCAATATCCAAGTAAATAATGTAATCTCTTTTGTTCTTCCTGTTAATAATTTTAATAAAGTGAAAGCTAATATACCAAAAGTGATACCCTCAGCAATACTATAAGCAAAAGGCATAAATATAATACAAACAAAAGAAGGTATAGCTTCTGTATAATCAGTAAGGTCAATTTCTAATATAGGAGTCATCATAAATAAACCAACTATTATAAGAGCAGGAGCAGTAGCAGCACTAGGAATTGATAAGAATATATGTGATAAGAATAATGATATAGTAAATAATATAGCAACTACAACAGCAGTAAGTCCTGTTTTTCCGCCCTCAGCAACACCAGAAGCACTCTCAACATAAGTAGTAACTGTAGAAGTACCCATACAAGCACCAAATATAGTGCCAACAGCATCTGCAAATAAAGCCTGCTTACAGCGAGGAACTTCTCCGCCCTTTGTAAGCATATTAGCCTTTGTACAAACACCCACCAATGTACCAACAGTATCAAACATATCCACAAAAAGGAAAGTAAATAATACTATAAACATATTAGGATGAAGTATATTAGCAAAATCTAATTTGAAAGCAACAGGTTCTAAAGAAGGAGGAGCAAAACTTGCATAAGGAGAAAGCTGAGTGATTCCCATAGGTATTCCTATTATAGTTGTTAATAATATACCTATTAATATAGCTCCTTTTACATTGTATGCAAGAAGTAAAGATGTTATTAATAAACCTATTATAGCAAGAAGTGGAGAGCCTGAAGTAATATCTCCTAATGAAATTAATGTTGCATCATTATTCACTATAATTTTAGAGTTTTGAAGACCAATAAATGCAATAAATAAACCTATACCAACAGAAATAGCTCTTTTCATATTAAGAGGTATACTATTTACAATAGCCTCTCTTACATTGAAAATAGTTAAAACTAAAAATATAATACCTTCAATAAAAACAGCAGTTAAAGCAGTTTGCCAGCTATAGCCCATACCAAGTACAACAGTATAAGCAAAAAAAGCATTAAGACCCATACCAGGAGCTAAAGCAAAAGGTAAGTTAGCTAATAGTCCCATAATTAAAGTAGCAACTATAGAAGATACCACTGTAGCAGTAAATACAGCCCCTTTATCCATACCAGTAGCACTAAGTATGCTAGGGTTTACAGCCAATATATAAGCCATAGTCATAAATGTAGTAATACCAGCTATGATTTCGCTTTTTACATTAGTGCCATTTTCCTTTAGTTTGAAAAACTTTTCCATAAATAATCCTTATAATAATTTTTAATAAAGAAACAATATATACATTTTTCATTATTATTGCAATAGAATATTTTGATATTATTATGCAAATAGATTTTTATTATACAAATAAAAGAAGAGACCTAAAAATATTTTTAAGCCTCTTCTCCAATAATAAGGAATAACTATTTTTTTATCAATTGTCTTTTTTATTAATCGTCAAACTCCTGACCCAACAAATTGCCTGCTTTGTCAATATAAAGCTCCATCATATTATTCATTTTTACTTTATAAACATTGTAATTTTCCATTTCTACAGCCCAAATTTCTGCTTGAGGATAAGTTGCTCTTGCTGTAGCTAACACTGCCTGAGGAACTTGATTAAGAGGTACATACCAATCAGCAAATAAAGCTGAAGAACCTATTACACTTAAAGCTATTAATAAACAAATTATTTTTTTCATTATTTACTCCTTTATTTTTTATATTTTAATATTAGTCGTCAAACTCTTGACCTAATAAATTACCAGCTTTATCTATATAAAGTTCCATCATATTATTCATTTTTACTTTATAAACATTATAATGCTCCATTTCTACTGCCCAAACTTGTGCTTGTGGATAAGTTGCTCTTGCTGTAGCTAATACTGCCTGAGGAACTTGATTAAGAGGTACATACCAATCAGCAAATAAAGCTGAAGAACCTATTATACTTAAAGCTATTAATAAACAAAATATTTTTTTCATTATTTACTCCTTTATTTTTATATTTTAATATTAGTCGTCAAATTGCTGACCTATTAAGTTACCATTATTATCAATATAAAGTTCCATCATATTATTTAATTTAACTTCATATATAGTGAATTGCTTTTCTATTTTAATAATAGCAGCCTGAGGATAAGTTTTATTAACAGTAGCTAAAACATTAGCAGGCAATATTGTAGTAGGCATATTTCCATAAGTTTTTACCTCTTTCCATTCACCATTAGGGAAAAAGTCAATTTGTGTTCCATTAGCTAAATATACTTCTATATCTTCCCAATCTCTCTCTATATAGCTTACTTCTGTATTCTTGAAATGTTTAGCTATAAAATCTTGAGTGTTTTGAGGTAAAGATGATAATGGCACTCCATATCCATATTGAACATTACTGTCTGGTGTTTGCATATAAGGATTATACATTGTCATATCATTTGCTGTATTAGTATCTGCTGAATTATTATTATTTTGTGCTAATAACAAGCTTGAAAATATTGATATAATAAAAATAACATTTAATAATTTTTTCATTTAATATCTCCTTGATGAATGTAAGTAAATTATCTTTACAATTATAATTATAGTATATAGTATGAG
>NZ_SRZM01000339.1 GCF_019402445.1 Brachyspira pilosicoli | reverse complement strand
TTGATAAAGCTATTAATAAATCATTGGAGTTAGAAAATAGTATTTCAAGTTACAGAAAAGATTTAGAAGATAAATTATCTGGTATAGAAAATAATATTAATTCATTAAGTAATGATAGTAGTGTGAAAGATTTATTTAGTGAAGAGTTATCAAAACTAAACGATTTATTTGACAATTTAGATAAAGACAATAAAGAGTTTAGAGATAGATTAGAGAGAAGAGTAGAATATTTTGAAGATACTTGGTCAGACAGTGCAAGAATAAGAAGCTTATATTCATCAGATTTAAGAGAAGAGCTAGAAAATATCAAATATGAAAGAGAACTTGAATTTGAAAATTATTTAGAAGAGTTAAGAGCTAAAGTAGATAATTTATCATCAAGCATAGATAATTACAAAGAAGGTGATATAAACAGATTATTAAAAGAATTAGAAGAATCTAAATCTAGTATAGAAGCTTATATTAAAGATACGGACAGCAAAAAAGAAGAATTATTATCTTCTATAATGAAAGAG
>NZ_SRZM01000338.1 GCF_019402445.1 Brachyspira pilosicoli | reverse complement strand
AGTTTTACAAAGTGATTTGTAATGTCATTTTCTAAATTATCTTTTATTATTCCTAATTCACTTACTTTTTTTATAGATGATATAGTTAAATTTTCTATTATACTCATATCTTGAGCAATTCCTTCTTTTCTTCTATCTTCAGAAAGCATAACTATACCATAATTAATAGCATCTTTAACAGAATTAATATTAATCTTTTTACCAAACAAGTAAATATTTCCTGAATCTAATTTATCCAGTCCAAATAAACATCTCATAATTTCAGTTCTTCCTGCTCCCATTAAACCACTAAATCCTAATATTTCTCCCTCATTAACTTCAAAATTAATATTTCTAAAAACTCCTTTTTTTTCTAAATTCTCTACTTTTAAACAAGGCTTAGTAGCAAATCTTTTATTTCTATCAAATATGCTTACTATTTCTCTTCCAACCATATATGATATAATAGATTTTTCTGTAAAATCTTCTATATTACCCGATATAATATGTTTACCATCTCTAATTATTGATATTTCGTCAGCAATTTCAAAAATTTCAGACATTCTGTGTGATATATAAACTATAGCAATATCTTTTTTT
>NZ_SRZM01000337.1 GCF_019402445.1 Brachyspira pilosicoli | reverse complement strand
ACAGCCTGTTTTTAATAATTCTCCCATTGCAGCAATAGAGCTATAATAAACAACATCATTGTTTATATTTTTCCAAATTTCATATAGAGTTCTAAGCCAATCAAATAATTCCATGTTTTGTACTTGAGGTAAATTTCTGCTGAATATTTGATACAAATGATGATGCGTATTGATAAGTCCCGGATACATAAAGCAGCCTGAAGCATCAATTACTTCATCAGCTTTTTTTTCTTCTTTACCAATATA
>NZ_SRZM01000336.1 GCF_019402445.1 Brachyspira pilosicoli | reverse complement strand
GCTACATTTATTCTTGATGATTCTTATATAATAAGTTTATGCTCTGATATGAAAGATAAAGATGTTATAATAACAACCGATGACTTTAATCTTAATATGTTATTTTCTTACCCTGTACTTCCTCAGCTAGATATTTCTATATAGTAATTTGATTTTTAATGCTATTGACTTTTTTTATTCTAGTGTATACAATTATATTACTTGGCGGAGCTTTGAATTTCGCCGAGGAGTTTGAGTATGAAAATAATTACACTAATTTTACTGAATATATTTATACTCTTTAGCAGTAATACACTTTTTTCTCAAGATATAACCTTTAAAGTGACAGGTATATCTGGGGTAGCTTTCATAGAAAAGTCTGATAAGTCATTAAGAGTTTTTAGAGGTAGTGAAATACATGAAGGCTATAAATTATCTACAGAAAGTAATACAACAGTAGAGATTACTGTTTTAAAAAATGGAAATAACATAGGAAATATTTCTTTAAATGAAAGAAGTATTATTATGGTTAATTCTTCTGTTTCTAGTGAAGATTCTTATATATCATTATCTTTACTTTATGGATATTTTACTGTTAGCATAGAAGACGATTATCAAGTACATACAGCAAATGTTTCTTCTATGGTTACATATAATAATGTAGCTTCAAAAGTTGAGGTTGCTTTTTCTGAAGATGGTTCTACTATAGTAATTCCTATTAATACTAAGGTAAATGTTTATACAGATAATGACGAACGCATTATTAATCCTAGAGAAGTTTATGTAGCTGAATTTGATGGTAATAATAGAGTGGTAAAACAGGGAAGTGATACAGACCCTTTAGTTTTTTTGAATAAGGGTGAAGAAAATGCAAGGTTAGATTCTACTTCTACTATAGAAAGTTTAATTTCTGCTATGGAGGATATTTCTCAAAATGATTTAGCTTCAGTTTCTAGAGTGTCTCTTACAGATGTGGATAATAGTGAAAAAGATATTTATACTTTAGAGATGAAAAAAAATAGAATGATAGCAGGTAATGAAGGTTATTATAGTTCTATAGTAAGACTTATTAATTCAGATTCTGTAAGTAAGAATGAGATGATACCTTATGCAAGAAAGTCATTGGGATTATATAGTGCTAATCAAAGAGCTATTAGTAAAATGGACTCTGCATTAACTAGAACACGTGATAAATTTAATAGAATTAAAAAAGAATTTGACAGCAAAATGTATGGCGTTTCTGAATAATAGTTATTAATTTAAAGCTTATAATTTTTTATTCTAATATTTATTTAAAATTCACTATTTATATAAAAGGAATCAAATGAGTAAAGTAGTTGTAATTAAATGTGATAATTATGATTTGGATATGGTTAAATCTGCCATTAATAGAGGTATAGATTTACTTGGTGGTATAGATTTATTTGTTCATAGTAATGATAAAGTATTATTAAAGCCTAACTTACTAGCAGCAGAAACAGCTGATAAATCTGTAACAACTCATCCTATAGTTTTTGAGGCTATAGCATCAATTTTACAGGATAAAGGGTGTAAAGTTTCTTATGGAGATTCACCTGGTGTTGGGAAGGGTAGCAGTGTTGCCTTGAAGGCTGGTATTGATGAGGTTGCTAGCAGGCTTAATGTAGAATATGCTGATTTTGATGAGCCTGTTGGTGTTAATTTTCCTGAGGGTGTTCAAGAGAAAAGTTTTACTGTAGCTAAACCTATTACAGAGGCAGATGTTATAATTAGTTTACCAAAATTAAAATCGCATGCTTTAACTGTAATGACTGGTGCTGTAAAAAATCAATTTGGATGCATACCCGGTTTTAGAAAGGCAGAGTATCATTTAAAGCTTCCTGATTTCGAAGATTTCTCTACTATGCTTTTAGATTTGAATAAATATGTAAACCCAAAATTATATATAATGGACGCTATACTTGCTATGGAGGGTAATGGTCCAAGAAGTGGAAATCCAAGAAAAGTAAATGCATTATTATTTTCCACTGATGCTGTTGCTTTAGATTATATTGCTTCAAAGATTATATCTTTTGATTATAATAATATACCAACTTTGAAAATGGGTTTTAAGCATAATTTCTCTAATAAAGATGATATAGAAGTTTTGGGAGATGATATAGAAAGTATTAAAGTTATTGATTTTAAAAAACCTCATAAGAGAATAGGTATAGGAAGAAGTTTGATGAAGTTTGCCAATTTTCCTATTGTTAAAAGGATATTTTCTTTTATTATACCTAAGCCTGTTATAGATAAAAATAAATGTGTAAAATGTGGGGTATGTGTTAAAGTTTGTCCTGTTACTCCTTTGGCATTAAACTTTGATAAAAAGGGAAAAAATTATCCTCCTGAATATTATTATGATAAATGTATAACTTGTTACTGTTGTCAAGAATTATGTCCGCATAAGGCTATATTTTTAAAAAGAAAGTTTTAAATTGCTTGAAGTTTAGTTAATATTATGGTATCATTATACTATATATAATAATAAGTAGAATTTTTTAAAAAGGTAATGATAAATGGAAAATATTAACATAACTAAAATAATGGAGCTTCTTCCGCATAGATATCCTTTTTTGCTTGTAGATAAAGTAATAAGCATAGAAGAAGGTAAAATACATTCTGTAAAAAATGTTACTTTTAATGAACCACAATTTACAGGTCATTTTCCAGAAAGCCCTATAATGCCTGGTGTTTTAATGGTAGAGGCAATGGCACAAACTTCTGGTATATACTGCTATATGAAATTATTGAAACCTGAAGAGATTGGCAATAAGTTTATGTTTTTTGCTAAAATAGATAATGTTAAGTTTAAAAATCCTGTAATACCGGGTGATGTAATGGATATGTTTGTTACTGTTGAGGCTTTTAATGGAACTTTACTTAAAACACATGGTGAAGTTAGAGTAGGGGATAGTTTAGCTTGTTCTGCTGATTTGGGATTATTTTTAGTAGATAAAGAAGCTATGAAAATTAATAAATAATAAGATTAATAAATAATTGGATAACAAAAAATGATAAAAGATATACATAAAACTGCTATTATTTCAGAATCTGCTAAAATAGCGGATAATGTAAAAATAGGTCCTTATGCTGTAATAGAAGGCAATGTAACTATAGGAGAAGACACTATAATAGGTGCTCATAGTGTTATAAAAGAGTACACTAATATAGGTAAGAATAATATAATTCATGATAATGTTGTTTTGGGAGATTTACCTCAGGATATACATTTTGATAGGAATACTGTTACATTTTTAGAGATTGGTGATAATAATGAGATAAGAGAGTTTGCCAATTTGCATAGGGCATCAAAAGAAAATCAAAAAACTATAATAAAAAATAATTGTTATATAATGGCTACTGGGCATGTTGCTCATGATTGTGAGATTAATGATAATGTTATTATATGTAATGGTGCTTTGGTTGCTGGACATGTAAAGGTTGGAAAGGGAGCTTTTATTTCTGGTAACTGTGTTGTGCATCAATTTTGTTCTATAGGTGAATATGCCATGATTAGCGGAATGTCTGCGGTTGGAAGGGATATACTTCCATATGCTTTAACTGCTCATGCTGGTGAGGCTATTATATATAAACTTAATTTAGTTGGAATGAGAAGAGCTGGTTTTACTTCAGAACAGATTAGTCAGGCTGAAGAGGCTTATGATATGTGGTATAATTGGAATAAAACAAAGCAAGAGTTTTTAGATACATACTTAAACGATGATAGTTTAAATGATATAGCTAAAAAAATAGTTGTTTTTATATCAGAGTCTAGAAGAGGCATAACGCCAAGAAAAACAGTATAAAAGATAGTAAATAAAATATATATGCGAATATTTATAGCTACAGGAGAAGTATCTGGCGACATTCAAGGAGCCTTGATTGCAAATGAGATAAAAAAATTAGCACCTCAAACCATACTAGATGGATTTGGCGGTGTTGAGATGAGAAAGGCTAATGTTAATATTTTATCTGATATGTCAACATTATCCACTATGGGAATATTTGAAGGTATTAATCCCAAATTTGCTTTCAAAAAACTTGGAGCCTTTAATATATTAAAAGAATATCTTAAAAATAATAAAGTTGATATAATGCTTCTTGTAGACAATCAAGGAGTTAATCTTATATTAGCTAAGTATTGTGAAAAAAATAATATTCCTTATATTTATTATTTTCCACCTCATGTGGGTATATGGGGAGAATGGAATGCTAAAAGGTTGTTATCTGCTAAAAAAATAATTACGCCTTTCAAATTTGATTATGATGTGTATAAAAAACATAATTGCAATGTGATTTATAGCGGACATCCTTTTGCTGATATTAATTATAATAGGGAAGTTTCTCCTTTAAATATGGATAAAAAAGAATATACTGTTGGAGTATTATTTGGAAGCAGATATCAAGAAATAAAAAAACTTGCTCCTGTATTTATCAAATCTATGAAGATACTTAATGATATGCTATTTGGAAATATAAGATTTATTATACCCGTAGCTTATCCTGAATATAGAGAGCCTATAGAAAAGATTATTGGTAATTATAAAGATTTATTGAACGGAATATGTTATTCTATAATAGAAAATAAAGATGATGTTTATATATATTCTGATGCTCTTATAATGTCTAGCGGTACTGCTAGTTTGATAGCTGCTTGTTATGGAAAACCTATGGTGATATGTTATAAGATATCCCATTTAACTTTCCTACTAGGTAAGATTTTTACTAATATAAAATATGTTGGTATGCCTAATGTTATGCTTAATGAAGAAGCTGCTCCTGAACTTCTTCAAAGAGATTGCAATCCCAATGCTATTAGTAGTCATATAATAAAATATTTAACAGATAAAGAATATTATAATAAAACTAGTTCTAATTTAATTAGGGTAAGAGAATTACTTGGTGATAAAAATGTATTAGAACGTGTTGCTAAAGAGATTATTAATTAAAAATGATAGACGATGATTTTTTTAATAATATAGAAGAATATATAAAAAAAACTGATATAGAGTTTGATATTTTATTTGTAGATTTAATTACGAAAGATAAGATTGCTTTGTTAGTAAATAAGATATTGATTAAATATAGAATCGAAAAATATTATGAAGATGTTATATATATATTAATGGAGCTTATTACTAATGCTATTAAGGCTAGGTATTTACACTTAATTAGCTTAAAAGTGCTTAGTGAGATGTATCCTAACTATTCTTTAGATGAATATTATAATAATCCTGAGATAATGAAAAAATATTCTGATATATTTAGAGATGATGAAAGTAGGGAAAAATTAAAAAATATATTAAAAAATGAAAATAAATTTATATCTAATAACAATAATAATATAGATAATTTTTATAATGATATTTTGTTATTAAATGAAAATACTAAAAGTAAATTTATTATAAAATTATTTATTCATATTACAAAAAATAATATAGAGTTTGATATTGTTAATGATTCTCCACTCATTATGTTAGGAAGAACAAGAATAGATAGTAAAAGATTAACTTTTAAAGAATATTATAATAATGATATGGTAGAGAGTTTTTTCTTAGAGCAATTAGATAATACAGAAAGTGCAGGTTTTGGTTTAGCTTTATGCGATCTTAGATTATATAATATTGGTCTTGAGCCTACAAAACATTTAGAAATATATAATGATAACAATAAAACGCATTCAAAATTAATAATACCTATAAAAGGCGTATTTAGTCATTTGATATTCCATAATAAATATTAAAGCTCTTGAGTGATTTCTTCAATTTTAAATATTTCTAATAAATCACCTTTTTTAATATCATTAAAGTTTTCTATAGAAGCACCGCATTCATATCCAGTAGCAACTTCTTTAACATCATCTTTAATACGTCTTAAGCTAGAAATTTTACTAGTATAAATAAGCACATTATCTCTCATTACTCTCACACCAGCATTTCTCTCTATTTTACCGCTAGTTACATAACAACCAGCAATAGTGCCAACTTTAGGAACATGGAATACATCTCTAACCTCAACAGTACCAATATCCACTTCTTTTTTAAGTCTTTCAAGAGAACCTTTCATAGCATTTTGTATAGATTCTATTGCTTCATAAATAATGTCGTATCTCTCTATAGGTATAGCAAGTTTTTCAGCTAACTCTCTTGCTTTACCAGAAGGACGAACTCTGTATGCAATTATTATGGCATTAGAAGCATGTGCTAAGTTTACATCGCTCTCAGTAACAGCTCCTGATGCACTATATATTGAAACGAATCTTATTTTATCACTTTGTATTTTGTTTAAAGCATCTCTTAAGGCTTCAGCACTTCCTTGAACATCAGCTTTAATTATAACCTTAAACTCTTTCATAGCATCTGAAGCTATTTTCTCATAAAGGTTTTCTAAAGTAACTTTAACATTAGCCTTCAAAGCTTCCTGCTGTTTTAATTGTACTCTCTTGTCAGCTATAGCTTTAGCCTCTTTTTCATCAAGCATAACATTGAAAGATTCACCAGCTTCAGGAGTCTTTTCAAAACCCAAAACTTCAACAGGTGTAGAAGGTAAAGCCTTTGTAACTCTTTGACCTAAATCATTAACCATAGCTCTTACTTTACCAACAGAAAGTCCGCAAACAAAATAGTCTCCAATTTTTAAAGTACCATTTTGTACAAGTACAGTACCAACAGGACCTCTTCCCTGGTCAAGTGAAGCTTCTAATACAATACCAATAGCCTCTCTGTTAGGGTTAGCTTTTAATTCTAGCATTTCAGCTTGAAGTATTATAGCTTCCAAAAGGTCATTAATTCCTTGTTTAGTTAAAGCACTAACCCCTATATATTGAGTATCTCCTCCCCATTCTTCAGGAGTAAGACCATGTTCAGATAAAGCAGCTTTTACTTTATCCATAGAAGCATTAGGTAAATCCATTTTATTAACAGCAACAATAATAGGTACATTAGCTTCTTTAGCATGATTTAAAGCTTCCAAAGTTTGAGGCATAACACCATCATCTGAAGCAACAACAAGTATTACTATATCAGTACTCTTAGCACCTCTTGCTCTCATCATAGTAAAAGCAGCGTGACCAGGAGTATCAATAAAAGCTATTTCTCCGCTAGGAATTTTTACTTTATAAGCACCTATATTTTGAGTAATACCACCGCTTTCTTTAGAAGTGATATTACTATGTCTTATAGCATCAAGAAGCGAAGTTTTACCATGGTCAACGTGTCCCATAATTGTTACAACAGGAGGACGAGGTTTCAAATCTTCTGGCTTATCTTCTTTTATCTCTATAGTAGCTTCTTCTTGTAATGATATAACATTAACTTTACAGCCAAAATCATCAGCAATAATTGTAGCAGTATCAGAGTCAATTATATCATTAACTCTAGCCATAGTACCCATACCCATAAGTTTGGATATTATGTCTGAAGCTCTTAAATTCATTTTTTTAGCTAAATCTCCAACAGTGATAGTTTCCATTATGCTGATTTCTTTTTCAACACTTGCAAGTCTTTGTTCCTGCTGAAGTTTTTTAGCTTGTAATTTATTAAATATTTTATTTTCTTGTCTTTGAGCTGCTTCTGCTTTAGAGTCTTTTTGAGAAGATTTTTTATCGTACTCTTTTTCTTTCTTCTCGTAATCTCTTTTTTTATTATCTTTCTTATTATCTTTTTTGAATGATACCTCTTCTACAGGAGGCGGAGTAATTTGAGTGTTTTTATATTGTTTATCTCTGGAGAAATCTCTATTGTTTGATTCTTTATTAAAACTTTTATTATCTCTTTCTCTGTTATTATCTTTATTATTTTCTCTGTTATTATTAAATTTATTATTAAAAGGTTTTCTTTGCTCTGGAGTTTGAACATTTTCTGTTTTTGCAGAGTCTTGTTTTTCTTTATGTATAATAATTTTTTTTACTACAACCTTTTTTACTTTTTTAACAGTAGCACTAGCTTGACTTTCTTCAGTATTATTAGAATTATTAGATTTTTTGTTAATAATTACTTTTTTAGGTTTATTATCAGAAGATAAGTTTTGCTGATTTTTGTCATTATTACTCTCATTTATTTGAGGCATCATTTTCCTTCTTTTTTAAAGTATTCACTTGCAAGATAAATTTTCTTATCTTACAAGTGTTTATTTTTATATTATTAATTTGTTGCTCTAGGTAATAAATTATTAGTTGCTTGTCCTTGTGTGTTAGGCATAGTAGTAGGAGGAACGATAGTTGGTTCTCCTAATACAGCATTATTTCTTTCTATTACCGCTTTATCTTTTAAATCTATAATTTCTCTTTGAACATTTTGTTCTGCATAAACTCTTTTATAAATATCAGCTATATATGGAGCTGTTTGAGTATTATATTCTGTGATACCATATTGAGCTAATTGTAATTGATCTTTTGCTTGGTCAAAGAATGCTTTAGCTTGCTCTGGAGTTGGAGCTGGTACATTGCTTGCTGCTTGTTCTATTAATTTTTGATAATAGTATTGTGCTTTAATATTTCTGATAGTAGCATCTATTGTAGATTTAGCTTCTTCTGTTTCAAAGAATTTATCTGTTTCTGCTTTTTTTAGCAAAAGTATTTGGTTAATTAAATCTTCTGCGTAGTTTTGTTTATATCTATTATCACTCTCTATCATAGCTATTTGTTCAGGAGTTGCTCCTTGTGCTTTCATAGAGTTTAAGAATACTTTATAATCTTTATTAAAATTAGTTTGATTGATTGTGAAGTCATCTACTTTTAAAACCCATTCACCTTCACCGCCTTGAAGATATGCTAATGAATCTGAAGAGTTAGCAGTTTTTGTGTTTGAACAAGATACAAAAAATATCGATAACACTATTAATGATAAAAATACTTTTTTAATATACATAAAAAATACTCCTTAATTTACAATACAACTTAATAGTTGCAATAGTTTATCATATATGTATTATTAGTGCAAGCTATTTTATAAATATTTATTTCTTACCAGAATACATATTTATCACTAAATTATTAAGTTCTTTTTCTAATATACCATACCAAATAGATTTTCTTCTTTTTAAAGCATTACTATCCAAGGCATATTTCATTAATTTATTATAAGTTTCATTTGCTTTTTGTACATTTTGAAATATAGGAATATGATTAGCAGGGAATATTTCTGTTAAGTTCATTTCTATTTCTTTTTTAATTACTATATCATATATAGGTAAAACTTTTTCGTAACCATTGCATATACTCTGTGCATATTCTAATACCATAGGGTCAAAATCTGGAATAGTTTTTAGTAGTTTTATTATTAATGCAAAAGTGTCTATTGCTTCTTTATAGTTTTCTTTAACAACATAAGCTCCATTAGCATTATTGCATAAATCGCATATAGTTTTATTATCATAAGCAGATATATATTCATTAACTCTCTTGTTGATTTGAAATTTAGGCATAGAGCTAACTGCTTTTGAAATTAAATCTAATATGCTTGTAAATAATCTCTGTTTCCACAAATTTCCTTTTATACTTTTAACAAGTTCTTCCATTTCATTAAAGAAAGCTTCTTTATATTTTTCATTAGGATTAAATATTGCTTCAACTATAGGAATCTCAGTTCCTTTAAAAGATATCATACCATTATCGTAGAAAGATATAATATTTTTTTCAAATATTTCGCTTTTTGTTTTACTATTTTCTTTAAGGAAGTTAAATTGCAAATTTTTTGTAACAATTATTTTAGTATCTTTTGGAGATAGCATGTTTGCTCTAGCTTGCATTCTTGCTGCATTGTTAATAAGAAAACCAGATAAATCTCCATCTTCTGTGATAATAAGAGAATTGTTGCTCATTCCTCCAGCTATACCAGCACTTACTTTAAACTCTGGAAATATTGATGTATCTATATCAGGACATTCTGTTAATATTCTTTTTTTACTTAAAGCTCCAATAATAGCCATAGTGGCACTTAAAGCATCAGTTGCAGATGGGCACATCATTACTATTTCATCGCCCTGCTTTCTGTGAGATATAACATTATAAAATCTTGTAAGTTCGCTTATTTTATTTTGAAGCAAATCATCTAAAGCATGCATTTTAGAAAGATTGTTTTTGTTTTCTTCGCAAAATTTAGTATATCCATGAATATCAAGCATTGCTATATAAATATCAGCTATAGTTAGACTAAGTTTCAAATCTCCAGCAAAATTGTATTTAGGATTTTCTATAACAAATTGGTCCCACAATTTTGGATACATTTCTTTATCTAAGTTATTAAAGAATCCCCAATTAATTTTTCTTATAAGATTAAATAATCCTTTTAAAATATTATTATGGTCATTAATCTTCTCAAAATTAACATTGCTAGCATAAGTAAATATTTCTGAAAAAGTTTTTATTTTTCCAGATACTATTTGTTCGCTTAAATGAGTATATAACTCATACTTTGATGTTGAGGGGGTATAATCTTCTATAGTGTTCACATTGTTTCCTTAAAAAATTATTAATATATCTCAAACCCATTTAAAACTTTAACTTATAAATAAAAAAAAGCAATAGTTATTACATTATAATTTTATGTAAAAAATCTAGCGTATATTCCTGATGGAAGTATCAAATCAGTATTTTCTATAGGAAGAGCTATTTCTCCGCTTTCAAAAAAACCATTATTTTTAATTTGAGTTTGTAAAATGTTTTTAAGAGATATATGAGAAAAACTTGCAGTATAGCAGTTAATTAAAAATAGAATAGGGGAGGGAGATAATAGTTTAACGCATTCTTCTACCAATCTTGTTAAACTTGTTTCTATCTGCCAAAGCTCTCCATTAGGACCTCTGCCGTATACTGGAGGGTCCATTATAATAACATCATATTTTCTCTCTCTTCTCACTTCTCTCAAAACGAATTTAATAACATCTTCTATAATAAATCTTACTTTTTTATTTTGAAAATTATTAATTTCGATATTTGTCTTAGCATGTCCAACAATTTTTTTTGAAGCATCAACATGCACTATTTCATCACAATCCGCATAAGCACAAGCAACAGTTGCACCGCCTGTATATGCAAATAAGTTTAAAGCTTTTATTTCTTTATTTTTATGAGTAGATGATTTTTTCTCTTTGATTTTATCTATTATAAATTGCCAATTAACAGCCTGTTCAGGAAAAAGCCCAATATGTTTAAAGTTTGTGAACTCTATTTTAAATGATAAATCTTTATATTTGATAATAAAGTTTTCTTTTGGACTGTTAATATACTGCCAATATCCACCGCCTTTATCCGAACGATGATATATAGCATCTAAATTATTCCATTTATTTAATTGTTTTTGCCAAATAATTTGAGAATCAGGACGTGATACTAAAAAACCTCCTATATTCTCAAATTTTTCGCCATTTCCAGCATCTAAAATTTTATAATCTTTCCAATCTCTTGCTACAATCATACAATTATTTATTATTTTTGATTATAGTAAGTTACATCATTACGAACTACAACTATATCAACTCTTCTATTTAAAGCTCTTCCATCTGGCAAATCATTAGATGCAACCGGTCTAGTATCAGCATAACCTGCAACAGAATATTTGTTTATATCTAACTTTCCTGTTTGGTCGCTTTCAAATATTTTTTCTAATACAACAATGGCTCTCGCAGTAGAAAGTCCCCAGTTGTTTCCAAACCACTGTTCTGTAATACTTCCTTCCAATATTGCACCAGAATCTGTATGTCCTTCTATTCTAATATCATTTGGTAATGTGCTAAGCAATGAAGCTATTTTTATAAAAGTTTCTGTATTGTTTTGGGTGTTTACTATATTTGTAGAAGCTGATTCAAAATATTGATCTGCTCCTAATGTGATAACAAAACCTCTTTCATCTTCGGATACTCTTACTTTATTGTTTTTTATTTCTGATTCTAATACTGATACTGCTTTATCCACACTTCTACCCATAGAGTAACCTCTGTCCATAGCAGGCAAAGCATCTACATTAGCTCCTCCTGCAACTAATTTACTCTGTGATAAAGTAACCCCACCAGATAAATTACCGAAAGAGCCCTGAAAAGCAGTAGCAAGAAGCTGCATAGTAGAATCACTAATAGATTCAGACATGGTAGAAAGTAATAATACGAAGAACGTAAGTACCAAAGTAACGAAATCTCCATATGTTTGAAGCCATAATGGAGCAGAAGGACCTGGTACTTGTGCTTTATCACCAGCTTTTTTAGCTTTTTTACCAAATTTAATAGTAGCCATTATATATCCTTAAATTATTTATCTATCTCCAACCTGCTCATTAACTTTTTGACGTTGAGGAGGAGGTAAGAAAGATACTAATTTATCTTTAACAATTCTAGGGTTGTCACCAGCCTGTATAGATAATATACCCTCAAGCATAATACTCTGTACAATAGCCTCAGAAGCATGTCTTGCAGCAAGTCTACCTGCTATAGGCAAAGCAAAACCGTTAGCTATAACCGAACCATAGTAAGTAGTAATAAGTGCTACCGCCATACCAGAACCAATGGCTTCAACACCACCACCACCACCTAAGCTTCTAAGCATTATTACAAGTCCAATTAATGTACCAATCATACCCCAAGCAGGATATAATGAAGCAGCATCTTCAAATACCTTTCTTACTGTATCGTGTCTTGCTTCTACGTTATCTATTTCTGTATTCAAAATATTCTTTACTAATTCTGGGTCTGTTCCGTCTACTACAAGCTGCATACCTTTTTTAAGGAAAGGGTCTGAAACTTCTTGTATATCATCTTCAAGTACAAGCAAACCTTCTCTTCTTGCCTTTTCAGAGAAACTTATTAAAGTAATAATTATTTGTGCTTCATCATAGTTAGGTTTGTTCAAAAGAACTTTTATTGCTTTAGGTACACCCAATATAGTTCCTATATCATTTGCAACGAAAAGAGAAGTAGTTCCTCCTAAACCTGTTACAACTGCAGAAGCAATGTCCACCATGTGACCAACATTACCACCACCTGAAATTATACCAAATAAATTGATACCTATAACTAATAAAAAACCTAAAGGTACTATAATATCCATATTTTTTACTCTCTAATATTTTATTTATTTTTTATTTTCTTTCTAATCTTCATTACCATAGAAAGAAGGTTTTTTAGTAGAATCTTCATTTACTATTCTAGTTCTATATTCCACTATTCTATTTAATACAGTTTCATAACTATCTTTAGTTAGAACTTTTCTTCCAGATAGCATAGTGATTACCAAATCAGGAGTTTCCTCCATAAACTCTATTTGATGTGGATTAATATATAAAACGCTTCCGTCAAATCTAGTTACATATATCATAATATTAAGAAACTCCTAACCATTATATTATACTAAAAATAAACAAAAAGTCTAATATTTTTATTTATCTTTTAAGTGCTATAACTTCTTGAAGCAACTGGTCAGCTGTAGTTATAGTTCTAGCATTAGCTTGGAAACCTCTTTGAGTTACTATCATATCAGTAAATTGTTCACTTAAATCAACGTTAGACATCTCTAAAGTACCAGCTTTAATAGAACCTCTTCCTTCAGCAGCAGCAACACCAATATTAGCAGCACCAGAGTTATTGCTCTCTACAAATAAAGTATCTCCTGCTTTCTCTAAACCGCCTGCATTTGCAAATTTAGCCAAAGCAACCTGTCCTAGAGTTTTTCTGTTACCATTTGTAAATACACCAGTAATTTGACCACTGTCATCAAAGCTAAATCCTTCTAGCATACCCATAGTATAACCGTCTTGTTCTATAGCTTTGGTTGTTGAAGGTGATTCAAATTGTGTAATACCATTAAATAAACCAACTTCTCCTAAAGTAAGGTTAATAGTTTGATTTACTTCTCCGTCTGTACCTGTATAAGTAAAAGATACATTAGGCATTAATACGCCTTCAGTTTGAGTATTAGTACCATCGCTTACAGAAATTAAAGAACCAGCATCATTAAATACTAATTGGAAAGTATTATTTCCTCCATTTTCAACAGGGTCACCTGCTGAAACACTTACACTTCCTTCTGTTGCTTCTGGTATTTCTATTACCATATCCCATCTATTAACATCTGTTCTATTAAATGTTGCTCTTAATTGACGAGGTATTCCTGTAGAATCATAAATAGTTAAATCTGCTTGGTGAGTATCGCTATTTTTTTGTAGGTTACAGAAGAACTTAGTGTTTTGTGTAGCTCTTGCTGGATCTTTTGAACCTACTGGTATAATTAAATCTTCTACCCCAGCAGCAGTATTTAATTCCATCATTCCTGTTTCTGGATTAAGTACAGCATTCCAACCTTGTACCTTATAACCATTAGAAGGATTAACTAAATAACCATTTTTATCTAAAGAGAAAGCTCCGTTTCTAGTATAATAAGAACTATTGCCTTTCTTTTCAATAAAGAAACCTTCTCCTTGAATAGCTAAATCTGTATTTACACCTGTAACTTGTAAAGCTCCTTGTGTATGTATTGTGTCTATAGTAGCTACTTGCATACCAAGACCAACCTGTTGAGGATTGATACCACCTCTATCTTCCTGCGGTTTAGCTGCTCCGCTCAAAGATTGGCTTATCATATCCTTGAAAGTTACTCTACCTTTTTTAAAACCGTATGTATTTACATTGGATATGTTATTACCAACAACATCCATTCTAGTTTGGTGATTCTGTAATCCAGATACACCTGCAAATAATGAACGCATCATAAGGCGAATTCCTCCATAAGTAATTATTATTTTATTTATTAAACATTTATTATTTTCTTATAATATTTTCGGTATAATTAAAATTTGCTTAATATTTTTTTATTATCATTTAATTTTAATAGTATAAAAATAATTACAAAAATTATTGTTTTGAAGGAAGTTATAATAATGAGAAATAAAATATATATTGAAATTAAATATGATTTTTTAAAACATAAAAAAGAGATGCTACATTTCGCAGCACCTCTTAAAAATAATACTTTTCATAAACCTTTTATATAATTAATCATCAAATTGTTGTCCCATTAATGATCCATCAGATGATATAAACATTTCCATCATATTGTTAAGTTTTATTTTGTAATTTCCCCATTCTTTTTCTACACTTACCATCATCGCTTGAGGATATGTCTTTTTCACTGTATTAGCAACAGCTTGAGGCAATACACTAAAAGGTACACCGTTATATTCTCCATCTATATTTACCCAGTCACCATTAGTTAAAAAATCTATACTAGCACCATTGGATAAGTTGACATCAAATTTTCCTCCATCTCTTTCTACTTTCCATATTTGAGCACTAGGATATATTTTTTTGATGAAAGTTACAGCTTGTTTAGGCAATGCTGAAGCTGGAACTACCATATCAGCAAATAAAATTGATGTAGAAAAAATTGCTAATACTATTAATGAAGATAATATTTTTTTTATCATATTAAGCTCCTCTATAATTTACTACTATATTTTTTATATACTTGTAAATTATCTTTACAAGATTAATATAAACAAAATTTTAATTTATGTCAACATATTTTATGATTTTATTCTGTTAAATCTACTTCTATATTTGAAATTTTGTTTATTATTTCATCATAACTCATTTTTGCAAGCGAACTATCGCTTCCGCAAGCTATATATAAATCATCAAATCTCTTCATGCTTTTATCAACCAACACAGTAATTCTTTCATCTATTCCAAATGGACATACTCCTCCAAAAGTGAATCCTGTTAAATTAAAAGTATCCTCAGCACTTGCAAAATTTGTTTTGCATCCAAAATATTCTTTAGTCTTTTTTGAAGATATTTTTTTATCCCCAGATGCTATTAACATAAAAAAATCTTTCTTTACTGGTTTTAATAATATAGATTTAGCAACCTGACCTTTTTCTATATTTAAAGATTTAGCAGCATCTTCAACAGTTTTAGTAGCCCCCTTCTCTTCAAACTCTTTATGTTCTATACCAAGTTCATTTAAAACTTTTAATACTTTTTCGCTAATCATAAATATTCTCCGTTTAATTTTGTTTATGCTCTTTTAAAAATAATCCTATTCCAAATAAAATTATTATTATACCAATAAGCTGATTAATATTGATACTCTCTTTTAATATAAAATATCCTAGTATACAAGCCCCCACAGCCTCTCCTAATATAGTCATAGATACAACACTAGCAGAAAACCATTTTAAAAGCCACATAAATACCACATGCCCAAGCATTGTAGATATGAGAGTTAAACCTAATATATTGAGCCAAGTATATAATGGATATCCAGTAAGAGGTGTATTAGTAAATATTACTACAAAAAATAAAAATACAGATGAAGCAAAATATGTTAAACCTGTGTATGTGAGAGCAGATAATCTTTTTCTTATGTATTGCCCAAGCAAAAAGTTAGTACTAATGAGTCCTGCTGATATAAATGCTAAAACATCTCCAATTAATGCGGTAGTGCTTACTTGAAAATCTCCCCAACCTATTATTACAGAACCTATTATAGCTATAATAAAACCAAGTATTGCTAATTTTGTATATCTTTCTTTAAAAATAAAATAACCTGCTACTATAGAAAATAATGGCTGAAGTGTTACTATTACAGTAGAGCTTGCAACGGATGTGTATTTCAAAGATTGAAACCATAATGAATAATGACCTGCTAATGCTATGCCTGATATTAATGATAATAGAAAATCTTTTTTGCTTATTTTTTTCAACTCTTCTAAATTTTTTATTAGAAGAATAGGCAAAATTATTATAAATGAAAATAATAATCTATAAAATGCTGTTATTGAAGAAGGTGCATTAGCAAGTCTTGCAAATATTGCTGACATTGATAATGCTGTTACTCCAACAAATAAAAATATACTTTTTCCCATTACTATAAAAATTATATATTAATAATTTATTTTCTAGAAATTATAATATTTTTTTTGTATTTTTCAATAATCAAAATATTATAAATTGTATTATTATTAGATTGATTTTTTTACTTTATAGTGTATGATTTATATATAAAAATTTATTTAAGAGTATAATTTGAAAGTTAGATTTTTGGGAAGCAGAGGCTCTATACCAACCCCTGGTACTAGTTTTAGTGAATACGGTGGCAATACGTCTTGCATACAGGTTATAGATGATGAAGGAAATTATATTATTCTTGATGCTGGAAGTGGATTAAAAAATCTTGGATATTATGCTCTTAAAAGTGAAAAAAAAGAAAGTATTATTTTATTAACACATTTCCATTGGGACCATATTATAGGAATACCTTTTTTCGCACCATTTTATTCTAATAAATATAGCTTTACAATATACGGTCCTAAAGATAATCATGAAGAGATGTATGAAACAATTAATAATATATTAGCTAAAGATTATTTTCCTATTAATCTTGAACAGTTTGGTGCTTCTATTAAATTTGAACCTTTCTATGAAGGTAAAAAAATAAATTATGGAAATATGACAGTAGAAGCTTTGTGGGTTAATCACCCTTGTTATACTTTGTCATACAAAATCACTTCTAATGATAAAACTTTAGTATATCTAACAGACCATGAACCTTATAAAAAACGTCTTCATATACAGCACCCATCATTAGACCATTATAATAACAATGCTAATTTACTTCATGCTAGGCTAATAGATTATGTGAGAGGTGCTAATGTTTTAATTATAGAAGGGGAGTATACAAAAAGCGAATATATTAATGGGCATGTTGGTTGGGGACATTCTACTTTAAATGACGCTATACAGGTGGGGCTTGATGCTGATGTACCTTATGTTATTATTCACCATCATAATCAAGATAGAACTGACGCACAAATAAAATTGATTTACAATAAACTTTTAGCTTTTTTAAGAAAAGAAGGCATAGATTTGCAATTAGCTTTTGCAAAAGAGGGTTCTTATATTATAATTTAATTAATTCCTAATATTTCAACCCCATGTTTTTTAATTAAAACAGTATGTTCAAAATGAGCAGCAAAAGAATAATCAGCAGTAGATATAGTCCAACCGTCATTTTCTATCACATATTTATCAGAGCCTTCAGTTATCATTAACTCTAATGCCAAAACCATATTCTCTTCTAGTTTTACATCATTGTTTGGATGATAAAAATTATATATATAAGGAGCTTCATGATACTCATATCCGACACCATGCCCCGTAAGAGATTTTATTATACTGTATCCATATTCATTTACTTTTTTTTCAACTTCTCTTCCATAGGTGCTTAAAAGTATATTTGGTCTTAATTTATATATGGCATTCTCTAGAGATTCTTTACAAGCTTTGATTAATTTATATGCTTTTTTATTGCTAGAACTTAATTGATTGCCTTTAACAACCATAGTCCTAGCACAGTCAGCATAATAGCCATTGTACTTTACACCTATATCAATGCATATAATATCGCCTTGCACTAATATTTTTTTATTTGTTGGTCTGCCATGTGCTATTTCATTTCCTATAGATATACTTGTAGAAAAACCATATTCAGGCACTTCTAAATTGGCAGGGTATGCTCCTTTAGATTTTATAAACTTCTCAACATCTTTATCTATTTTTGAAGCTCTTGTTCCTGATAGAGAATATTCAAAAGCTAAGTCTATAGCTTCTTGTGCTATTTTTGCTGCTTTTTTAATATTTTCTATAGCTTTTTCATCTTTGATAGAAGGCTTTACAATATCTGTTGTATTGCTTTTAATAAACATTATTTTTGCCTTACTATTTTAATGATTTAGGTGTGAATATTCTTAGGAGTATAACTAAAATAATAGCACCTAAAATTGCAGACGATAGGTTAATGTTAATGTAGCTAACTATTTCAGTTAATCTTGGCAAATAATATGAACCAAGCAAAGCTCCAATAGTAGCTATTATAAACATCATAATCCAACCGCCAAATACTTTTATATGCAAAACATTATAAAAAATTAAGCTTATTACTATTCCTATCAATATAAAAGCAGCTACTACTATCAAATATTCCATTTTTACCTCTATTATTTATTTTTGATATATATGTTAATATCAATTTGAAGAAAGCCCTATAAAGAAAGATTTTAATTGAGCTTCTTCATCTTGTATAGGTATAAATATCATATGAGAAATATTTTCCCTATCTTTTTCATCAAATTTAATTTTTAATGATAATGATGAGAAAGGATCTGATACATATAATGTTTTTCTAGATGATAAAATCTTTTTAAATAATGCTTCATTTTCATCTATTTCTAATTTATTTTTAGTATCTTCTGTAAGATTTTTAGAATCTACTATTTTGTATATACCATTTTCATCTTTAGTAAGCATAGCAGAATGTAATACATTAAGTCCAGATTTTTCTTTTATCCAATCTAGCATTTCATCTAAGTTTTTATTTACAAACTTTTCACCTTTAATTGCTTTAAGAATATTTTTCCAATTTGAAGTCATATTATCTTTTACTTTTTCTTCAGCCTCTTTATAATCTTCTGGCATAGTAGGTCTTTTCTCTTCAGGATCATATAATTCGCTGTCTATTAAATCTTCTGTATCAAATACATCATCTTCACTTGCCTTTTTTATTATTTCATTGCTATCATAGTTATGTGATTTATCAAATTCGTTTTTATCATCATCAAATAGAAAATCTTTATTAAGAGCAAGATTAAATGAATCTAGAGAAGAGAAATAATCATCTTCTTTTTTGCTAATTTCATTATCAATCATAGAGCCATGACTTATCAAAATATCCTCCTCATTATCAGAAATAATATCATCTATACCTCTTAAAATATTTTTATCATCCTCATTATTTTCTTCCAATACATTATCTAATGTAGGTACATAATCTAATTCCTTATCTTCTTCAGATACGGTATTTATATTATTATCTAAATTATCTATATTTGGTATTAAATTATCATCAACCTCTTCTTCTAAATCTTCATCAATATTATCTATTTTAATAGCTT
>NZ_SRZM01000335.1 GCF_019402445.1 Brachyspira pilosicoli | reverse complement strand
CCGCAAAAAGTTGCAAAAAGTGCAAATATTTCAGTTTTGTATCTAAAAAATATGTATGAATAATACCATATGTTTTTAGTTACGTTTCATAAAAATATAGTCTTTTTGATTCTTTAGTAGAACACCACAGGCTCTTTCTTTAAAATCAATTATTAGTACCATAAACCTCTTTGTTATTATAAAAATCTGTTTTCTTAATGTTTGTGTTATAATATATTATAGAAAGCAAACTCATTAATATAATCTGAGCTACAGGCATTGCAAGCCATACACCATTAAGCTTAAAAAATATAGGAAGAATCATTATGCATAATGGACTTACAAATAAAGGGTCTATATATGTTAAAAAACTTGCATATTTACTCTCTCCAGAAGAATAAAAATAAGCAGTACCAATTCTTACCATCGGCTGAAGTATAAAAGATATAGCTATTATAGGCATGGCAATACTTACAATGTTGTTGGTTTCTATTGAAGCACCAAACATAATACCTAATTTGTTTTTAAATAAAAGAACTACTATTATTAATATAGTGCCTAGCACAGAAGAAAATAATATTCCTTTTTTTAATACTTTTCTCATAAGCTCTTCTCTTTTAGCACCCTTGAAAAAACTAATCATAGGCTGACAACCTTCTGCAATACCTTCAAACAAATATATTATAGAGCCGTAAATATAATTAATTACAGAATAAGCACTAGTTCCAATATATCCGCCATATTTTATACATTGCAAATTATTGAATATCACTATTAGAGAAGGTGCCATTACAAGACCAAACGGAGAAAGCCCTATTTGAATAGCTCTTTTACTCATAGATAAATCAAAATCTGATAATCTTATTTTTGTTCTATATTTCTTTCTAATAAATAAATAATATATAGAAATAACAGAAACTATTGCTTGTGCTATAATTGTAGCTAATGCTGCACCAAAAGTCCCTAATCTTAAAACTATTAAAAACACATAATCTAATACAATGTTAGTTATAAGACCTATACCCATAAAACTCATAGCATGTATAGTTTTACCAGAATTTCTTATTATAGGCATGCTTCCTGCAGATATAATTTGAAAAGTTCCGCCTAATATAATGGTTGTAATATAACTATTAGCTTGCTCAAATATTATATCTCTAGCACCAAGTTGATAAATTAATTTGTTTTTTGCTAAAAGAAGCAGCAGAGTTAATATTATGCTTGCAACTATTAAAGTAATAAATGTATTAATTTTAGCCTTATTAAACTTCTCTATATTTCCAGCTCCAAGATATGTAGACATTATAACAGAACCACCCATTCCAAGCATAGCAGCTGTAGCAAATAATACTGTTCCTATAGGATAAACCAAATTGATTGCAGTAAGTCCATTGTCTCCCATAGAATTGCCTACAAAAAAGCCATCAACTACTATATAAAGCCCTCCAAGCATAGTTGATACTATAGAAGGAAGTACGTATTTGAAAAAAGATTTTTCCATCTCTTCTACTCTATTTATCATCAAAGCTCCTTAAAACATATTATAAAACAGATTTTTATATAGTCCGATAGTAGACTATTATATTCATTTAAAAATTATTGTCAATACTTAAAAACTAATATCAAAATTTTTTATATAAATATTTTTTGATTGCAAAAAAGTTAACATAATTTATAATTTAATAAAATATAGCTTTAAGGAAAATAAATGCCAATAAGACTTGCAACTTCTGAAGATACAAAACAAATATTAGATATATACTCAAATTATATTGATACAAACATAACATTTGAATATTCACTGCCAAGCATGGAAGAGTTTGAAAAAAGAATAAAAAATATAATAGAAGTGTATCC
>NZ_SRZM01000334.1 GCF_019402445.1 Brachyspira pilosicoli | reverse complement strand
ATTTAGTATAATAAACACCATTAACTAAATTAATCTCTCCATTCTTTATAGAAATAGATGTATTTTCTGATAGATAATAATATTTATTTTTTATTTTTATCTCAGCAAAAGCATTTTTTGAAGTTTTAATAGTATCTCCATCATAAACTTTATTGCTAAAACTAGTGGATTTTCCATCTCTTAAAACTTCTATCTTTCCAGCATATTTTAAATCATACTGAGAATAAAGCGATAAAGATAATAAGAAAACAAAAACTATTATAAAATTTTTCATAAACAATAAACCTCCAAAAAATATTACATTTTATAATTATCAAGCTTCAAAAGATGTTCTTTTATATCTTTATTAGAAGGTGCTATCTCAAATGCTTTGGTAAGATAATTTTTAGCATTAATAATATCTTTCTTTTTGAAATAAGCCCAACCCAAAGAATCTAAATATGCAGGATTAGAAGGGTCTTTATGTAAAGCTTTTTTTATCTCTTCTATTCCTTCATCTATATTAATATCACTATCAACTAGTATAAAGCCTAATGAGTTTCTAGCATTCGGGCTTTCTGAATCTAAAGCAACTGCCTTTCTTAAATATTCTATAGCCTTTCTAGAATTTTTTTTCTTATAGTAAACATATCCAAGTACAGAATAAATTTGAGTATTTTCTATATCATAAGATAAAGCATCAAGAAGTTCAAACTCAGCCAAATCATACATCTCTCTAATAGCATATATATAACCAACAATAACATGTGCCTGCATCATTCTAAGCGGATTATCAAGCCTTCTTAAAATCTTGTCAAAAACTTCAAGTGTATTATCATAATCTTGCATCTGAGCATAGGATAAAGCAAGATGGTATCCAGACTCTACATCATTGTTTTCAGTAAATATCTTTTCTAAAGACTCTATTGCCTCTTTATAGTTCTCATTTCTAAATAGTTTTATACCCTCTTCTAATTCTATTTTTCCAGAACCTATACTCATATACACTCCTATTGTTTTGTTATCATATTATTTTATATTTAAATAAAAAAATCTCAATATATTTACAAAAAAAGTTAACATATTTAAACATATTCTATAAATACATATTTTAAAAATTATCATATCTAATCTATTATAATTTATTAAAACCTTGATAAAATATATACTTTTGTTATAATATAATAATTTTAAGGGTTATTT
>NZ_SRZM01000333.1 GCF_019402445.1 Brachyspira pilosicoli | reverse complement strand
ATCAAAAAAAATTACTATACTTAAAATAAAAATATCATGTAATTTAAGGAAGTTTTATGACCATAGAAGAATTTAATAGTAAATATTTAGTAAACAGAGAAAATACAAATTCTCAGAAATGGGAAACAAAAAAGGACAGAAGATTTTTAGTAGATGGTTTAATTCCAATGTGGGTTGCTGATATGGAATTTAGAGCTCCAGATGAGGTTATAGAAGCTTTAAACAAAAGAGTTTCTCATGGTGTTTTTGGATATACAGTTTTATGGGATAGCTATTTTGAAGCATTTTTTAATTGGCAAAAAAGCAGGTATAATATAGACCTAAAAGAAGAATGGATAAACTTTTCAACAGGCTTAGTAACTGCATTATATTGGTTGGTTAATGCTTTTACTAATAAGGGGGATAGTGTTGTAATACTTACTCCTGTTTATTATCCATTTCATAATGCTGTTAAAGACAATGAAAGGAATTTAATAAAATGTGAATTAAAAAATGATAACGGAGTATTTTCTATTGATTTTGAAAAACTAGAAAGCGATATAACAAAAAATAATGTAAAACTTATGATATTCTGCAACCCTCATAACCCTGCTGGAAGAGTTTGGACAGATGAAGAAATAGATAAAGTCTTTGATATATGTAAAAAACACAATGTATATATTATTTCTGATGAGATACACCAAGATATGAATTTAGGTGTAAGACCATTCATTTCTGCTCTATCTATAAAAAATAAAGATAAATATTTAGACAGATTAATAGTATTATCTTCAGCTTCAAAAACATTTAATTTAGCATGCCTTTTAAACTCTCATATTATAATCCCAGATGAAAAGATGAGAGAAAGATATAACAAATATGCAAACACAGTTAATAGAACAGAATTAAGTTTATTAGGAATGGTTGCTACAGAAGCGGCATATAGATATGGTTCAGATTGGCTTGATGGACTTTTAAAAACATTAAAACGCAATTATGAATATATAAGAGATGAATTAAAAGCAAAAGTACCAGAAATAATAACAAGTCCTTTGGAGGGAACTTATTTGCCTTTTATAGATTTAAGAAAGGTTGTTAGTCCAGATAGAGTAAAAGAGTTTATACAAGATGATTGTAAAATAGCTATAGATTTTGGAGAATGGTTCTCTGATAATTGCAAAGGATTTATAAGAGTAAATATTGCAACAGATTTTAAATATATAGAGGAGTTTGTAAATAAAGTAACTTCACAATTAAAAAATAAAAACTATAAATAATTATAAAATGGAGGTTCTTTTATGAAAAGTTCTTTTTGGAAAAATTATAGGTTTCCTATACTTTTAGTTTCGGGTGTAGTTATAGGAAGTATATTGGGAATAATTCTCAAAGAGAAGGCTACAGTTTTAAAGCCATTTGGGGATATATTTATTAATATACTATTTACTGTAGTTGTGCCTTTGATATTTTTATCTATTACAAACTCTATTATTCAAATGGATAATATGAAGAGATTAGGTAAAATAGTAGCTTCAATGTTTATAGTATTTATCATTACAGGACTTATTGCAGCGACTATAATGATAGTTACTGTTAGAGTATTTAATCCTGCTGAAGGTTTTACTATGCCTATCACCCAAGTCGAAGAGCCTAATCCACCTAAAGTTTCAGAACAATTAGTAAAAATGGTAACTGTTACAGATTTTAAAGACTTACTTTCTATAAGTAATATGCTACCACTAATAGTATTTTCTTTATTCTTTGGTTTTTCTATAAAGTTGGTAGGAGAGAAAGCTAAGCCTTTAATCCCTGTTATTGAAGCGGCCACACTTGCTTTAATGAAATTAGTTAGCATTATAATGTATTATGCTCCTATAGGTTTGGGTGCTTATTTTGCTAATTTGGTTGGTAAATTCGGACCAGAATTAATAGGTACTTATGCTAGGGCTTGTGCTGTTTATTATCCTGCGGCTTTCTTATATTTCTTTATATTTTTCCCTATTTATGGATATATTGCTGCTGGAAAATATGGAGTAAAATCTATGAAATATTTAATTACTCCTATGATAACTTCCCTCTCAACACAAAGCTCTATTGCTACACTTCCTATAAACTTGGAAGCTTCTAAAAAAATTGGTGTTAATGAAGATGTTAGAAATATAGTTTTACCTATAGGTGCTACTGCTCATATGGATGGTACTTGTTTAAGCGGAATATTAAAGATTGCTTTCCTTTATGGTGTATTTGGAATGAACTTTACTGGTATTGAGGTTTGGGTTGGTTCTATAATATTTGTTGTACTTGCTGGTATGGCTAATGGTGCTATACCTGGCGGTGGACTTATAAGTGAGATGCTTATTGTTTCTATATATGGCTTCCCTCCTGAGGCTTTCCCATTAATAGCTACTATTGGTATATTGGTTGACCCTCCTGCTACTATGGTTAATTCTGTTGGAGACAATGTTGCTGGTATGTTGGTTTCAAGAATAGTAGAAGGAAAAGAATGGTTTAAACAAAAAGTTACTCAAGCTTAATTAAAATTATACAAAAATAAAAGCATGCCAAAACTATGGCATGCTTTTATTTATATTAAATAACATAATTGATATTTATTATTCTATATTATATAATTATAATTAATATTTTACTCATTATTTAGTATTTAGAGGAAAACATATGAGAAGAGAATTAGCTATTGTTTTAGAAACATATAATAACAATATTGCTAAAGTACAATTACAAAGAAGTTCAAGCTGCGATGGATGTAAAATATGCTCTACTGGTAAACCAATTACATTAAGAGCTATCAATAATATAAATGCTTCTAATGGTGATAATGTAATTATAG
>NZ_SRZM01000332.1 GCF_019402445.1 Brachyspira pilosicoli | reverse complement strand
GCTACGCGGTGCGGACTTCGTCAAAGTTGCGAAAAATGTAAGTATTCAAATTTTATATCTAAAAAAATATATAATGATACTATATGTTTTTGGTATACTTCATAAAAATGCAGTTCTTTTGGTTCTTTTATACCAATAAAAGAACTGGGGTGCGGGGCAAAGCCCTGCAAATATTTTAATTTTTAATTGTTTTGAAAAAGAATATTAATTAGAGTTTGTATATAGAGTCCAACTATTATCTGGAAGCTGATAGTAGCTGTTATTTACAAGACGCTCTATATTTCTCTTATAAAGTGCTGCCTCTACTTCTTTTATATTGGACATTGTAAGTTTTGGGTCTGATAATATTAAATATTCAGCTATAATTTTTCTGTCGGCATTCTCTTTTTCCATTATTTCTTTTATATATTCTATTCTAGTTTCTCCATATTGAACTTCAGGCTCTGTAACATCAAATGCTATATATGATAAATATCCGCTATTGTTCTCTCCAATATAGGCATTAGTTTTATAAAGGTTAATCTCATCTTGATTAAACATACTTCTAATTAAAGCTTCTTTATATTCTGATGCAACCTCATCAGAAACATTTGTACTAACCATTATTAGGCTTAAATCTTTATCTGTTGAAAGAGTAGAAATCTGATAAGCACTCTCATCAATTTGTCTATATCTACCTAAAACCTGTGCTTCTATCAAAGTCTTTCCACCTAAAACTCTCATCTCAGGCTCTTGAACTAATATTAGCTTAGAACAGCTAGTAAAAATAATTGATATAAAAATACAAAATATTAAATACTTCTTCATAAAATCTCCTTAATTTCCGCCTTCTAAGTAAGATATAACATCAGAGAAAGGCATAGGTTCAAGACCAAATTTATCTCCTTCAAATGCTATTAATTGCTGCTTTTGCTGACTAGGTTTATCTAAGTTTTGGTCTCTAAAATAGAATGTAGTAAATACTTTATTTGCAGATATACTAAACTCTACAGAATTAGGGTCATAACCAAATTGAACAATATTTTCAACAGTAGATATACCAGGGTTAATAGGACGTATCATCTCTATTAAGAATTTAGAAAACTCTGTAGACATTTTACTAATACCAACAAAGAATGTAGTAGGTCTTATATTATTAAGAGGACTAATTCCAACGCCAGCAATATCTGCTGTTAAATTAACCAACAATTTTTCATCATTAATTTTATCTCTATTTTCTGGAGGAAGTAAATATTTGAAATTAATATCACTTGCAAGCATTCTCATATCATATTTTATAGTACTAGTATCAAAGCTTCCTAAATCAACATTAAGCCAAGGTAAGTGTATAGCTCCCCTTCTTGGGGCTGTGTTGTTTGATATTGATGCTAAAAATAAATTATCATCAAACTTCTCTCCTCCAATGTATAATGATGATTTTAAGTCTTGTATTGTAAGACCGTGTCCTTGTACTCTTACAGAAGAAGAAAAATCCATTATCCTAATACTGTCGTCTATAAAAGGAGGTATTTTCAAATATACTCTAAGCTGATCAATAAATAAATTTGGCACTTGGCTAGTTAGAGGATTGTATCTTGCCGCAGTTGAAACTACCTGATTTTTATTAGGAGTTAAATCAAAATGATAATCTATATTAGAATCTAAGCCCTTCAATAATATAGACATCTTATCTGGAGAATCCATATTAGCAAAGAAATTATCAGCAACCAAATCTCCATCAGCAATATTATTTTTTAAATTTCCTATTATGCTTAAAAGCCCGCCAATCTCAATTCCAAAAGGCAAATATAAACTATCAGTATCTAAACCAACCTCATAGTTCAAATCAGCATTTTTTATCACAGGCGTAAAATAACCATCAACTCTCACTTTTAAATTATTAGTAGGACTATCTATATTAAACTTTCTTATATTAGCGTATAAGTTCTCACCAAAATTAACATCTGCATCAACTTTCATAGTAACATCTTGAAGTTTATACTGCTTTTCTGTTACATAAACGGTTGTATAATTTGTAACACTCGCAAATGTATCTTCTAAAGATAAATTATAAGCAATAGCACTTGTTAGTTTAACATCATCTTCAAAAGGAAGCCCATCTACTAACTCAGCAAACTTTGTAGAAAGCCAATTTTTCATGGCATAAGGAGCAATTCTTAAAGTATGTACATTAACAAAACCGCTTTTTAAGCCCATACCCTGTAAATTTAAATAAGACTTAAAATTAAAGAAATTACCCAAATCAATATTAAACTCAGAAACATTAATATCCTGTGAAATAATGTTGGCATTAGCAAGCATATTAATATTAGCCTTTGTAGTAGAAGAAACCTCACCATTTAAATTGTAAGAGAAATTATTTATTATTCCTTTCAAATTAAGGTCTATATCGCTTAATAGCTTACCAAAAATATTAGCATCTAAATTTAATGAACCTCTTGCCAAACCTCCGCTAAAATCAGCAACTGGAAGTGATGAAACGTTCAATTTTAAATCTGTAGGCTCATCAAAACGTACAAGCCCTTTAAGTAAAATATTAGCATTTCCATATTTAGCAGAAATATCATCTATATAAACAATAGCATCGCTCTTTTTATTAGGGTCATTTATTACAGTGCCTATAGAAGTAAGTCCGTTTAACGAAGAATCAACTCTCAATGCCACATTAGCATTATTAAATCTATATCTTCTTAAAGCAGTTGCTCTCTCTATTGTAAGTTTATTATCAACAGCAACTTCTATTTCTGGATTAATAATTAAATCAACTACAGTTGTAGAATTAAGGTTCTTTATAGATATAGTTTTTTGCATATCAAAATTGATATTCTTCATAGCTATAGTAAGTTTATTATTGAGATTATTAATAGTGCCTGTAGTTTTATCAGCATCAACATTCAAAAGACCATTCATATTTATACCTAATGATGGCATAAACATAGAAGTTAAACTATTTACCTTTCCTAAATCAAGCCTAGCATAAAAAGTATTTAAATCAATTCCTATATTATCATTAAATATATTTGTTGCAGATGCTATTACTTTTAAAACTTCATCATTCAAAAGCTCTGATGAAATATTATCTATAAATACGCTTTGAGTTTTTATGTTATATCTAGCAAGCAAATTAAACGCCACTTGCATATCATCTTTTTTTATTCCATTATATTTTAAATTTGGTTCACTTACTTCAAAATCAAATACAATTTTTATTTCATCTTCATTAGGATAAGATATATCCAAATTAAATAATGGTTCATCTTTGAAATTTAAAGCAGAATTATTATAAACTAAATCATTGCTTATAAAACTCTTTATATTAAGCTTCTTCAAAACCTCAGGAGCAGAAACTCCCATTACTTTAGATAAAGCAAATCTTTTAGTATTTAAATCTAAATGCAAATTAAAATTACTTAAACTTGCAAAAAGTCCGCTATTATTTGTAACATAAGATAAACTATCAGCACTAAATGATAAATTATTAATTCTAATATTTTCTATATCAGCTTTTAGCTTTAGAAAATCTAATTTAGTAAAATCAAAAGGCTCTTTGTTTGTATCTTCTATTTTTGGCTCTGAAGGCGGCATATCAGGAAGATTCCAATTTCCTGCCTCATCGGTAAACATATTAACATACAAATTATCAATACTTAATTCTTTTACATGAAGTCTCAAGAAAAATAATTGAAATAATGAAAACCTTAATCTTAAATTATCTAAACTTATATTTTCTGCTTCATTAAAGTTTGTAGAATTATAAAGAGTTATATTACTTGCTTCTATTTTAGGAAAGAGTAGTCCATAACTAAATTTCTCTATTACTAATTTTCTATTTAGAGAAGAATATACCACATTCTCTACTATAGTCTTTACCCTATCATTATTTAAATATATCCTAGCTCCAATTACAGCTATAATTAAAATACAAATTATTA
>NZ_SRZM01000331.1 GCF_019402445.1 Brachyspira pilosicoli | reverse complement strand
AAGCGTGCCCGAAGGGCGAAAACTTTGACGGAATCCGCACAGCGTAGCTGCGGGAAAAGTTAATAAAAAATAATTATTTTAATATATACTAAAAATTTTAAGTCTGTGAAAATTCTGTTTTTATGTTTTTTATTGCTTTAGGGGACTAGCCACCAAATACACAGATCTTTTGCGACCGTAGGAAGTGCCTTCGGTATTGCC
>NZ_SRZM01000330.1 GCF_019402445.1 Brachyspira pilosicoli | reverse complement strand
AAAAAAGATATATGGAACTTAGATGATAATATTTTGCATAGTTTAAAAGAGTTTTTAAATATTATTTCATCTAACTAATTAAAACATCTGGCTTTCTATTTTTGTATAACATCACAGAAACAATTAAGGTTGCTATTTCGCTTATAGGAAGAACTAAAATTAAACCTAAAAATCCTATTATATTAGGCAGAGTTAATACTAAAGCTATTGGAAGTATTGTGCTTCTTAAGGCTGCTACTATTGCTGAAGCTCCTGCCTTTTGTACTGATGTATAGTAGGCACTCATTATAATATTTATTCCTACACCTATAAAAGTGGGTATTGATGCTCTTACAAAAAAATTAGCCTCTTCAAATGTTTTTACATCAACATCTTGTAAAAGCATATTCACTAATGAACTTGGATTTATTAATAATATGATTGATATTAATATTGATATGATAGAAATTAAAAATATTGATATTTTTAGAAAATCTTTCATTCTGTTTTTGTTTTTAGCTCCATATGAAACGCTTACTAATGGTTCTAATGCTTCACCAATAGAATATGCTAGCATTATAAAAAACATAATAGCATAATTAGCAACAGAATAAACAAGTATGCCGTTATTTCCAGAAATTTTATATGCGGTGATATTGAAAAGCCAAGGGATAAGTCCTGAAGATAAATTGCTTAAAAACTCTGAAAATCCATTGAATGATGCTTTCAATATATAAATCCAACCTCCATAAACTTTTATAATTTTTAATTTGCAGTTTGGCTTAAAGAAATATAATAGCCCCATAATAAATGCAATCATTTGAGATATAGCAGTAGCCCAAGCAGCTCCAGAAATACCTAACTTAAAAACTACAATAAAAATAGGGTCTAATATCATATTTACTATGGAAGATATTATAAACATTAAAGAAGCAAACTTCGGAGAACCATTAAGCCTTACAAATTGACTAAGCACATAAGCAATACCCCAAAAAAATGTAGCAAATAATACTCCCTCAATATAATCTAATGATAATTGATATATCTCTCCATGGGCACCAAATAATGGAAGTAAATTAGTTCTAAATATATATGCTATTATAAGTGGTAAAGTTGCTATTGTAAGCACTACAATTAAAGTTTGAGTAAATATTAAATTAGCCCTTCTTATATTATTTTCTCCAATGCATTTGCCAGCGAGTGCAATAGATCCTATTGTAAGCATTACATAAATACCAAATGATAGAGCAGTGATTGGCCACACTATATTAATTGCAGTGAATGCATTAGCAGAAATAAAATGTGCCACAAAAAAGCCGTCTACAAATACTGCAGCACTTCCCATAATCATACCCAAAATACTAGGTATAGCAAATTTAAAAAATAGTTTTATACTGCTATTTTCTATTAAAGTTTTATCATTAAGTTCCATTTTATGTGCCTATTTAGTTTTAAATAAAAATATTGGAAGTACGCTTTCAGACTAATGGTAAGTATAAATATTTTTAATTATTTGTCAATAGCATAATATAAATTGATAATATATAATAGTATAAAGGAGCTTAATTATGGAAATAATAAAATACAATAAAAAATATGTTAAATATGCTATGAATATATGGAATAACATTATAGAAGATGGTATTTATTTTCCTCAAATAGATATTTTAAAAGATGAAGAAGAGGCAGATAAATATTTTTCTTCTCAGGACTATACTGGATTAGCAATAGAGAAAGAAAAAGTTTATGGAGTTTATATACTTCACCCTAATAATATAGGAAGGTGCGGACATATATGCAATGCTTCTTATGCTGTAGATAAAAATATTAGAGGCAAAGGAGTAGGGGAGGCATTAGTAAGAGATTGTATTAAACAGGGTGCTAAATTAGGTTATAAGATACTTCAGTTTAATGCTGTTGTATTATCTAATGAAACTGCTCATAGACTATATAAAAAAATAGGTTTTAATGAAATAGGTATTGTAAAAAAAGGCTATCTCAATAAAAATAATGAGTATGAGGATATAGTGCTTTATTATATAGATTTATGATATTTAATGAATTAAATAAGGAGCATATAATGGATTTTAAAAAAGTAAAAATTGAAGTATATATACCTGAAGAATATAGAGATAAATTAAGAGGGGCATTAAACAATATAGGAGTTTTGGGAGTTGGTAATTATGATAATGTAATGTCTGTAACAAAAGTAACTGGTTATTGGAGACCTTTAAAAAATGCTAATCCTTTTGACGGAGAGATTAATAAATTATCAGAGGCTAGTGAAGACAAAATAGAGTTTGATACAGATATAAAAAATGTTGAAAATGCTATAAAAGTTATAAAAAAAGTACACCCTTATGAAGAGCCTGTTATAAATATTATACCATTAATAAATGACAAGTTTAATTTAGATTTTTAATTTAATTTTAAAAATATATAATTAATTGTTTCAAGAAAAATTTATTTATATAGAAATTACTTTCCTCTGTTTATATCAAAATCTCCTCGTTCTCCTGTGAGTATGTAGCCAATATTTTCCATATTTTTTCTAAGGCTCTCAACTCCTTCAGCAGATTCTGTGCCTGTTGCTATTTTGTTGTTATATAGAGAATATTTTTTTCTCACATCAATAGGAGATAAATTAGGCATCACAACATTAGCACCATAAAGTATGCCAAGCTCTCTTCCACTTTTTTTAATAGTACCTAAAGCAGTGGTGGCTGGTATTAAGGATAAAGGAAAAATTAAACGAAGTATGCTTATTAATATTAAAGTAAGTTCTAATTCTCCTTTTTTTTTGTTGGCAAATGGTGTGTCTTTATGAGGCAAAAAAGGACCTATTCCTATCATCTCAGGATTAATCTCTTGCATAAACATTAAGTCATCAGCAATATTTTCTAAAGTTTGATAAGGACTTCCAACCATTATACCTGTGCCTGTTTGATATCCTAATTTTTTTAATATTCTTAAACATTCTTTTCTATTTTCTAAACTCATATTGCTAGGGTGAAGTTTTGAGTAGTGAATATTGTCAGCTGTTTCATGCCTAAGTAAAAATCTATCCGCACCTTTCTCTTTTAAGATTTTATAATACTCTTTTTCTTTTTCGCCTATTGATAATGTTAAAGCAGAGTCAGGAAACTTAGTTTTAATTGCTTCAACTATATCAGACATTATTCCTATATTATAATAAGGGTCTTCTCCGCCTTGAAGCACAAAAGTTCTAAAGCCTATTTCATAGCCAAGTTCACAGCTTGATAAAATATCTTTTTTAGTGAGTCTATAGCGTTCAGCATTTTTGTTGCTCTTTCTTATTCCGCAATATATGCAGTCATTCTTGCAGTAATTAGTAAACTCTATAAGCCCACGCATAAAAACATATTTACCAAATACTTTGTCCGCTTTTTCTCTTGCTTTTAGTCTTAGATATTCTTTTAGGTTCTTTACTTCTTCTTTTTCTTCATTATTTAATTTTTTTATATTGATATTATTATCATATTTAAAAGATGATAAAAGAGTGAAAGCATCTTCTTTTGATATTTTTTCTTCTATTTCTATTTTGTTGATAATATCTTTTGCTTTGTTTATATTAATCAAATTTATATTCCTTTGTTTAAAATTATTATATATATTTAACTCCATTAATCTTCGCTATAGTCATGCCGTAATTAGTGATAGGCACATTCTGCTCTTCGCATATTCTTATTCTATTTAAAATATGTTTTCTAGTACCCATGCACCCTCCGCAGTGTATCACCAAATCATATTTTGATAAATCATCTGGAAAATCACTCCCTGCCACATAATCTATATCAAACTCAAATCCGAATTTCTTTTTTAATAAATTAGGAATTTTTACTCTTCCTATATCTCCTTCCAATGGTATATGAGTACAGCTTTCTGCTATTAATAATTTACTGTTTTTATTTAATTTATCTATAAACTCAGCACCTCTTTTGTATACTTCTTCATTTCCTTTATAACGAGCAAAAAGAACTGAAAAAGAAGTTAATAAACTCTCTTCTGGCTTTAACTTTTCTACTTCTTTGAATACTTGAGAATCTGTTATTATAACTTTAGGAGCTTTGCTTAATGTTTTTAATGCATTTTCAAATTTATCAAATGTAGAAGCAATAATTATAGCTTTATTGTCTAAAATATCTCTTATAGTTTGAACCTGCGGAAGAATGAGCCTTCCTTTTGGAGCTTGAATATCCTGAGGCATAACAAGCATTACTATATCATTTTCTTTTATTATGTGTCCTGTTATGCTTATCTCTTCTATTTTTGGAATAGTTAATTTTATAGTATCAATTAATTTATCTATATTAATTTTTTTACTAGCACTTATTGAAACAGTTTCCAAATCGAATATATCTTTTATATTTTGTTCTATTTGTTTGTAATCATTATTTAAATCTATTTTATTTATAACTGCTACAACAGGTATCTCTAAACTTGCTAGTTTATTTTTCCATTTTAATTCTAATGAATAATCATTAAAACTAGCATCAAATACAAGCAAAGCAATATCAACTGACTCCATTATTTTTTTTGTTCTTTTTATTCTTAGTTCCCCAAGTTCCCCCTCATCATCAAAGCCCGCAGTATCAATAATGGTGCATGCTCCTATTTTGTTTATTTCTATAGCTTTTTTAACAGGGTCGGTAGTAGTTCCTGCAGTATCTGAAACTATCGCAACATCTTGATTTGCAATTGCATTGATAATACTTGATTTACCTACATTTCTTCGCCCAAATATTGCAATGTGTGTTCTATTAGAATTTGGTGTATCATTCATATTTTTTCCTATTTTTATTTATTAATAATAATTGCTTAATATTTTTTATTCAACTTTTTCCCGCCGCAAA
>NZ_SRZM01000033.1 GCF_019402445.1 Brachyspira pilosicoli | reverse complement strand
ATATTCATTTGTTAATATATAATTAGTAATAGCATCATAATCCAACTCATTATCTACCATAAATAATTCGCTTATTTCGTTAATATTAGTAAAATTATTTAATTCTAAAGTCTTATCAGTATTTATTTTAAACTCCGATAAATATCCAATTCTTTCTTTTTTACCTAAAATGGATAGTACTGTCATTGAAATAAAAATTATAATAAAAAACGTAATATATATTGTAAAAAAAAGTTTTTTATTTTTCATATATTATTCCTTGATAAAGTATAAAGTTTATTAGATAGAAATTTTATAATTTTGTAATGAAATTTTATGCAACAGAAATAAAGTTGTTTAGTAAAGTAAAATCTGAGATTGCATAGAGATATTTGTTTCATATAGATACCTATTATTTCATAGCATTATACTATAAAAATAATGATTGTCAATAAAATAAAATGGGCGAGAAACTAATATATAGTTCCTCACCCATAAAAAATTATAAAAGAAATATTTTATTTATTAATAAACACCATTATAAGCATCTAAATAAATTTGTTTAAGCTCTTTCATAAGAGGATACACTGGATTAGCACCAGTACATTGATCATTGAATGCCTGTTCTACTATATCATCAAGTTTAGCCATAAAGTCTTTTTCAGCTACACCATAATCTTTAATAGACAAAGGTATATCAAGCTCTTTCTTAAGATTATTTATAGCTTTAATTAAGTTAGCTACTTTTTCATTATCGTTTTTACCGCCAAGACTAAGCATATCAGCAATAAATGCATATCTCTCTCTAGCATGAGGATATTTATATTGAGGGAATAAACCTTGTTTAGTAGGTTTTTCATTAGCATTATATTTTACAACCTGACATATTAAAAGAGCATTAGCAATACCATGAGGAATATTGAAAGCAGCACCAAGTTTATGAGCCATTGAGTGACAAATACCCAAGAAAGCATTAGCAAAAGCCATACCAGCAAGTGAAGCAGCATAATGCATTTGTTCGCGAGCTATAGGATTTTCTGCACCTTCTTTATATGAAGCAGGTAAATATTTAAATATTAGTTTAATAGCTTTTTCAGCATTACAGTTAGAAAACTCAGTAGCACAAATAGAAGCATAAGACTCAAGAGCATGAGTTAAAGAGTCTATACCGCTTGCAGCACACAACCCCTTTGGCATACTCATAACCAAATTAGCATCAAGTATAGCCATATCAGGTGTTAAAGCATAATCTGTAATAGGATATTTAATATGTGTAGCATCATCAGTAATAACTGCAAAAGGAGTAGTTTCAGAACCAGTACCAGAAGTAGTAGGTATAGCAACAAACTGAGCCTTTTTACCTAATTCTCCAGCATCGCATATTCTCTTTCTTATATCCATAAATACCATAGCAATGTCTTCAAATTTTATTTCAGGATTTTCATATAATAACCAAGCTATTTTACCAGCATCTATTGGAGAACCGCCTCCTAATGCTATAATAACATCAGGTTCAAATACATTAGCAGTTTTTACTATATCTCTAACAGTGCTAATTGTAGGGTCAGGTTTAACATCAGAGAATATGGTATATTTTACTCCTATATCATCTAATACTTTAGTAACATTGTCAGTTACACCTAATTTATAAAGAGGTCCGTCTGTGATGATTAATGCTCTTTTTTTGTCAGCATATTCTCTTAAAGCAACATCTAATGAACCTCTCTTTAAATATATCTTTTCTGGTACTTTATACCATAACATATTTTCTCTCCTTGAAGCTACAGATTTAATATTTAAAAGATGTTTAGGACCAACGTTTTCACTTGTAGAGTTATTGCCCCAGCTTCCGCAGCCTAATGTCAAAGATGGTTCTAATCTAAAGTTATACACATCTCCTATAGCACCTTGAGAAGACGGCATATTTATAAGTATTCTTCCTGTAGGCATTTTTTCATAGAATTTTTTAATTCTTTCTTTTTGATTATCTTCATCTGTATAAAGTACAGAAGTGTGTCCAAGTCCGCCGAATACTATTAAACTATAAGCTTTCTCAACAGCATCATCATAATTATCAGCTTTATACATACCAAGTACAGGTGATAATTTTTCGTAAGAAAATGCCTCATCTTTACTTATAGAAGAAGCTTCACCTATAAGTATTTTTGTCTCCTCTGGAACTGTAATACCAGCCATTTTAGCTATAACATAAGCAGGCTGACCTACTATTTTAGCATTCAAAGCTCCGTCTATAATCATTATTTTACTAAGTTTAGCTTTTTCGTCTTTATTTAAAAGATAAGCTCCTCTATATAAAAACTCTTTTTTTACTTCCTCATAAACACTTTTTACAACAACAACTGTCTGTTCACTAGCACATATCATACCGTTATCAAAAGTTTTACTCATTATAACAGAGTTAACAGCCATTTTTATATCAGCAGTTTCATCGATTATAGCAGGAGTATTACCAGCACCAACACCCAAAGCAGGCTTACCGCTAGAATAAGCAGCTCTAACCATTCCAGGTCCTCCAGTAGCAAGTATTAAATCAATTTGAGGATGGCTCATTAAAGCAGCAGAAAGCTCAACAGTAGGCTCTTCAATACAGCCAACAAGTCCATCAGGAGCACCATGCTCAACTGCTACTTTATTAATAATCTTACAAACTTCAAGAGTACATTTCTTAGCTCTTGGATGCGGAGAAAATACTATTGCATTTCTTGTTTTTAAAGCTATTAACGCTTTGAATGCAGCAGTTGATGTTGGGTTTGTAGTAGGCACAACACCAGCTATTATACCAACAGGTTCTGCTATTTTTTTCATTCCCATAGCTGTATCTTCACTTATGATTCCGCATGTTTTCATATCTTTAAACTTGTTATAAATATATTCAGAAGCAAAGTGATTTTTTATTACCTTATCTTCTACTACTCCCATACCTGTTTCTTCTACCGCCATCTTTGCCAAAGGTATTCTTCTACTATTAATAGCAATAGCACATGCTTTAAATATAATATCTACTTGTTCTTGAGAGAAAGTAGAATATATTTCTTGTGCTTTTTTGGCTTTTGATATTAAGTCGTCTAGTATAGAGTTTCCGCTTTTTGCCTTTGTATCTTTAGTCATTTACTTCTCCTAAACCTTAAAAATTTTTGATAATATTGTACTATAGTTATATAATAAAGTCAATAGCAATATCATAATATATATAACATAGTACAATAAATATACTAAGTTTTAATATTAAAATATAAAAAAG
>NZ_SRZM01000329.1 GCF_019402445.1 Brachyspira pilosicoli | reverse complement strand
ACTTAAGAGAACTAATTACTCATAGCTTTAAATATATGGAATTTTAGAAAAATGTCAATATGATTTTTGATAAATTTAGGACAAAACTTTTAATTTGTCTATAAAATAACAACAAAAAACGCATTTTTGTAAAATATTTTTTTAAAAAAACATAAATTAACATAACATAAACTAATTAAAAACATACAAAATTATAAAAAAATAAGGGGCTTTCCCAAACGTACGTAGACGCGAAAACCCCTCATTTTATTTAATACTTAAAATAATTATTTGTTTAAGCAATAGCCTTTTTCTTTCTTGTTATTATCTGTAATATTATAAGAGCAGCTATTAAACCTATTCCTATGATATCCGTGTAGAATTCTGGATATATAGATAATAGACCAGCTACTATAAATAAAATCCTCTCAATAAAGTTACATTTTCTAAATACATACCCCTCAAGCCCAGCAGATACACCAAACATACCAATAAGCGAAGTAATAAGTATAGGTATCACCTCAACAAAAGTAGTATTAATCATAAGTATCTGAGGATTAAATATAAACATATAAGGTATAATAAAAGCACCTATAGAAAGCTTCGTAGCCTCAAAACCAGTCTTAAGCGGGTCAGACTTAGCAATAGCAGCCCCAGCCATAGCAGCCAAAGCAACAGGAGGCGTAACATCGGCTATTATACCAAAATAAAATACAAACATATGAGCCGCTAAAGGTTCAAATCCAAGCCCTATTATAGCACCAGCCGCAATAGTAGAAGTAATTAAATAATTCGCAGTAGTAGGCACACCCATACCAAGTATAATAGAACTAATCATAGTAAGCATAAGAAGAAGTATAGATATTCCGCCTGATATAGATATAAGCCCTGCACCAATTTTTAAACCTAAACCTGTTAATGTAATAACTCCTATTATAATTCCCGCCATAGCACAAGCAACAGCAACACTTATAATGTTTCTTGCCCCATTAACAAATACATCTATTAAGTCATTAAAAGTAAAACTTCTCTCCCTTTTAAGAATTATATCAACTATAGAGTTAATAACAGCAACCAACCCTGCAGCAATTATCCCCATAAGACCAGCATATATAGCAGTTTTACCAAGCACAAAGAAATATATTATAGTGGCAAGAGGAATAACCAAATAACCTTTCTTCATTAAAAGCTCGCCAATCTTTGGAAGTGAATCTCTTGATAAACCTTTAAGCCCAGTCTTTTTAGCTTCCAAATGCACCATTATAAATATACCGGTAAAATAAAGTATAGCAGGTATAATAGCAGCCTTAGCAACTTCCTTATAAGGAATCCCTAAACTCTCAGCCATCAAAAAAGAAGCAGCTCCCATTATAGGAGGCATTAATTGTCCTCCAGTAGAAGCAGAAGCCTCAACAGCACCCGCAAACTCTGGTCTATATCCTAAAGACTTCATCATAGGTATAGTAAAACTTCCTGTACCAACCGTATTAGAAACAGAACTTCCAGAAACAGTACCAAACATCGCACTAGTAAGTACAGCAACCTTTGCAGGACCTCCGTCATAACTTCCAGCTATAGCATTACATATATCTATAAAAAATTGACCTATTCCTGTTTTATCAAGCAAAGCACCAAAAAATATAAACAAAAATATAAATGTAGCAGATGCCCCAATAGGCGTACCCATTATACCTTCAGTGTTATAATATAAATGTGAAACAAGTCTTTGTATAGAATATCCTCTGTGATTCAAAAATCCAGGTGCATATGCCCCAAATAAAGCATAAACTATAAAAACTAATGATATTATAAGTATAGGTGTACCCACTATTCTTCTGCAAGCTTCAAATAAAATTAATATACCTATAATTCCTATAATAATATCAGTAGTATTATATATGCCTGCCCTTCTTACTAAACTGTCAAAATTAATGCTAATATAAAGCCAAGAACAAGCACCAACTATTGCAATTATCACATCATACCAAGGAAGTTTATCTTTAGGCATCTCCTTCTTCATAGGAAAAAGTAAATATGCAAGTGCCATAACAAAAGCTAAATGTGTAGCCCTCACCACCTGAGCAGTTATCTTACCAGACAAAATAGAATAAAGCTGAAACAAACAAAAAGCCACAGATATAACTATAATTAAATACTTCTTCCAATCTTTAAATCTTCTGTATCTCGATTCACTGTCATATTTGCTCATATAATCATCTAATTCTTCTGCCGTTACATGTATAATATCATGATTATTATGCTTCATTTACGCCCCCTTATCATATTTTTTATTAAATCAATTAATGATACTTTTCTGTATTTTATTTTTATATTAGTCTGAGGTTTAAACAAACTTTTAAGCATTATTTCATTATCATCTATTGTTATGCTATGCTCAGCAATAATGCCTACAAATAAATAAAAATCTTTAATGATTCTATTTATATTATTAATTTCTATATTATCATCTTTAATAATAATATTTTCATCATTTTCAGGTTCAGCTATACCAGCACCATAAGAAACGAAAGTTGTTTTATTTAATATTATATTATAATCATCATCTATAATATAATAATCTCTCACCCTTCCCTTATTAACCGAATGCGTGTATGAAATTATAAATTCTTTTTTTTCTAAATGATATATATATTCATTATTATCTTTTACGCTTTCTAATACTAATCTAGGAAATATAGGAATAGTAATAAAAAGCAGTAAAGATAATAATAGTATAATAATTTTATTCATAAAATAATATTAATTATATTATTTATATTATTTTACTTGATATCCTAATTCTTGATAATATTTTAAAGCACCAGGGTGGAAAGGTATAGATATTCCCTCATAAGATTGATTAATATCTAACTCCTCACCTTTAGCATGTGCTGTAATTAAATCAGCTTTTTTATCAAATAAAGTTTTTAACATATTATAAACATCTTCTTCAGGTATATTGTTATTAACAGCTATTGTAGCTTTTACAGCAACAGCTTTAGTATCAGCAGTAACACCTTTATAAGTATTAGCAGGTATCATTACTTCTGTATAATAATTATATTTCTTCATTATATCAGCAATTTCAACATCGTCCAAACCAACCATTACTATATCAGTAGATAATGACAATTCTTGTAAAGCAGCATTAGGAATTCCTGCAACTATAAAACAAGCATCTAATGTACCATTTTGTAAACCATCGCTAGACTCTTTAAAAGAAAGACTTGATTTTTGTATATCATTAAAAGTTAAACCATAAGCTTCTAATATTTGCTTAGCATTAAACTCTGTTCCGCTTCCAGCATCTCCAACAGATACCCTCTTACCTTTCATACTTGCTATATTAGTAATTCCGCTTGCTTTTGTAGCTGCTATTTGAACAATCTCTGGATACAATGTAAGCATTGCAGAAAAATTAGTTAAAACCTCTCCATCAAAAATATCAGTTCCATTATAAGCATAATACATAACATCATTTTGAACCAAAGCTAAATCTGCTTCATGCATATTTAATAATCTTAAGTTTTCAGCAGAAGCACCAGTAGACTGAGCAGTAACATTCATAGCTTCTATATTGCTGTTCCATATATTAGCGATAGCTCCACCGAATGAATAATATGTACCGCTAGTGCCACCTGTAGCAAAAATGTAATTCTTATTATTACTTTTACTGCAGCTAAATAATAATAATAAACTAAACATAATAATAATTTTTTTCATAACTATTCCCCTTAACATAAGTTACTTGACTATAATATAATTTATTGGTAAAAAGTCAATATTACTGTTTATAATAATAAAGA
>NZ_SRZM01000328.1 GCF_019402445.1 Brachyspira pilosicoli | reverse complement strand
GCTCGTACGCGGGAAAAAGAACAACAAAAAATTTATATGAAAAATATAATTATAAAAGCAATATATTTTTTATAAAGTAAAATTCTATATTTCCGAGCATAATAAATGATATGATTTTTATTTTTTAAGAGGATTATGTTTATGATAAACTCAGTTAGCAATGTATTATCTTTTAATGACAGCAATATATCTGCTAATAACAATAATACAATTTATAATCTATATGATGACAATAATAGTTTCGCTAAAATGTTAGATGAAGCAAAAAATAGTGAAGATATTTATTCTCAAAGTATTACAAATAAATCTATAGAAAAAGAAGAAGATTATCAAAATAGTTTATCTTCTCAACAAAACAATATAACAGATGAAAATCCTCAAAACAATGTTGAAAACACTGAAAATATAAGAAAAGAAAGTATTGAAAATAACGCTGATGAAGCTCAAAGTAGTGAATTAAAAGAAAGTGTAAATAATGAAGAAAAAGCAGAAATATCAGAAAACAATAGCAAAGAAGATAAAAATATAGAAAACGCTGAAAATATAGATAACAATGAAATTAAAAAAGATATAATGTCTTCTAAAGAAAAAGCAAAAAAATTAATTGATAAAGCAGGCCTCATAATAGAAAATTACAAGGCTGATAAAAAAGCACAAATAGAAAAAAATGTTAATATAGACAGTAAAGTTAATGAAGAGAAATTATCTTCATTGATTAAAGATATTGATGATATTAAAGAAGAGCTAAAAAATATTAACTTAGAAGAATTAGATGAAAAAGATAAAAAAGAAATTACTGATTTAATAATAGCTTTAGAAAGTTTGGAAGAGATTGCTATATCATATCAAAATGATGATGATAATGTTGAAAAATTATCAGACATATTTGAATTAGTAGAAGTTGAAAATAGTAATATAGAAGAAACTTCTAAAAAATCACAAGATGATAATATAGAAAAAATAGATACAAAAATAGTAGAAGAAAATAATAATAATGAAATAGTTAACGATTCGGCAGAAACTTTTATAAGCAATGATGATAATAATGTTGCTGATAAAAGAGAGATGAGATTGCAAGAGGCTAAAGAAAATAATAACAGCAATTTAAATAACACTATATCCGATGAAAAAGGAAGCGAACTTACAATTATTAACATGAAAGATTCTTCTTCTAGTTTAAAAGGATATAATCATTATAACAATGTATCTAAAACACAAAATACTAGTAACCTTGCTGAGAATATGATTAGGTTTCAAGATTTGATGTCAAAATTGGTAGAGAAAGCACAGGTTGCTGTTAATAATGGCAAGAGTGAAGTTTTAATGTCACTTAATCCTGAATATTTAGGTAAGGTGAGATTAAAAATAAGTATGGACGCTGATAACAATTTAGTTGGAAAAATATTTGTAGATAATGCTGAAATAAAAGACATATTTACAAAAAACTTAGATACTGTTATTAGTTCTTTAAATGAGATAGGAATAAATATTGAAGGCTTTGATGTAATGCTTAGACAGGATATGCCTAATGAAAATGGTGAGTTTGAGTTTGGAGAAAGCAACAATAATAATTTAAATGGTTTTGGAGTAGACAACATAGAAGAAGAGGTTGTAAGCGTACAAAATTATAATATAGTTCCAGAGAGAAAATTGAATTTATTAATATAAAAAAATAATTAAATAAAAAATAACTTAGGAGATAAAAAATTATGATATCAGCAGAAGCATTAAGAATGAGTGATAAGGAGATAAGAATATTAAAGCAAGAAGTTGGAGCTTTTAACTTGCAGCATAATTTTGAAAGAGATCCTGCTAAAAACTCTTTAGGTAAAGATGACTTTTTAAAACTCTTAACAGTACAAATGAGCCATCAAGACCCATTGTCTCCTATGGATAACAGAGATATGATAGCACAGCTCGCACAGTTTTCTTCTGTAGAGCAAATGACTGAAGTTAATAAGAACTTAGAATCTATGAAGACATTTTATTCTAGTCAAAGTGGTTATTCTATGCTTGGCAAAAGTGTTGAAGTAATGGACGAGGCTGGAAATAGATTCTTAGGACCTGTTGAGATGGTTATGGAAAATGACACTGGAGTTGCTTTGGCGGTTAGAACTGCTAGCGGACTTATAACTGTTAGACCTGAAGATGTTATGATAGTACATTCTAGTGGAGATTTAATGGCTTCAGAATCTGCAGCTACTGCTACAATTATGGAAAATCAGAGTGAAGATGAAGCTACAAAAATATTCAAATCATCATTAGCAGATAAAGCTCAAATAGTAAGACCTTCAGAAGATGACGGAAATGGTGATGCGGTTGTTAATAATTCTGTTATAATGACAGCAAAAGAAGATAATAAACAAAACGAAGAAAAAACTAGTATAGGCAACAAAACTATTAAGAAATAATAATTAATATAATACAATATATATAATGTATTAAGCAATATTTATATTTGAGCTTAAAAAATGCAGTCCTTTTGCTTCTTTGGGTC
>NZ_SRZM01000327.1 GCF_019402445.1 Brachyspira pilosicoli | reverse complement strand
ATAATAAATTAAAAGTACTAGCTTCAATAAACAGAGCTACTTTAATAGATGTATTTATAAATGGTAATGTTTATATAAATAATATAGGACGCTTTATTGCAAATTATAAAATACAAAATGGAGTTATAATAGAAAATGCTGGAGCTATATATATGGAAGGGGAGAGTAGTTTTGGAAATGGAGTAGAAACTTCTCCTATTATGGAAGGTGACGGAAGAAGCGTTAAAATATTTTATAGACTAAACTCACATATAGCATACATAGTTGCAATGTATAGACATAAAAAATTAATGCGTGATAATATAAATAAAATAATAGAAGATTATTCTAAAAGTAAAACTAAGAAATTTGGAAAAATAAAAAAACATGCTCAAATAATTAATGCAAGAATAATAAAAAATTCTCTCATAGACCCTTATGCCAAAGTAGAAAATACAGATGAAATAAACAACACCACAGTAATAAGTACAAAAGAATGCCCATCATATATAGGCACATCTGTAATATTAAAAGATTCTATTGTATTAAAAGGGGCACACATAGTTGATGGTACTGTTATAAAAAAGGCATTTATTGGAGAGGGGGTTAAACTAGGAAGACAATTTTCTTGTGAAGACTCTTTGCTATTTGCAAACTGTGAAGGAGAGCATGGTGAAATGTTTTCTATATTTGCTGGTCCTTATACAGTTACGCACCATAAAGCAACTCTTTTAATAGCAAGCCATTTCTCTTTTTTTAATGCAGGTAGCGGAACTAATCAAAGCAACCATATGTACAAACTAGGACCTTATCATCATGGTTTTATGGAGAGAGGATGCAAAACAGGAAGTAATTCATACATACTATGGCCTTCTCATATTGGTGCTTTTTCTACAGTAATAGGTTCTCATTATGATAATGTTGATACTTCTGATTTTCCTTTTTCGTATATCACAGAACATGGATATCATCAAACTAGGCTTATTCCCGCTTTAAATTTATTTGGTGTTGGACTTTCTAGAGATGAAAATAAATGGAGAGATAGAGATAGAAGAGTAGGGGATAAAAAAGATTTAATTATATTCGATGTTTTTAGTCCTTATACTGTTTCAAAAATGATTAAAGCAGAAGAAATATTAAATAATATAAAAAAAGAAATTGTTAATGATGGAATAGAATATATAAGATACAAAAATATGATTATAAAAACATCATCATTAAATAAATATTCAAATAGATATTCTATTGCAATAGATTTATATTTGCACAATAAACTTCTTGAATATATAAAAGAATCTGAAAACTTAAATGATATTTTTAATGATGCAAATAAATTTTATGAAACTTGGGTTGATGTTGGAGGACTTATATGTGCAAAAGAGAAACTAGATGATGTTATATTAAATATAGAGAATAATAACATTAATAATGTTCAAAATTTAGTACAATCTTTTGAAAAACTATATAATGATTATAGTATAGATGAAAAATCTTGGGTTATAAATATGATTAAAAAAAGATATAATCTAAACACTATTAATATAGATGTTATATTAAAGATGCTTAAAGAACATTTATCACTTCTTACTACTTCATATGAAATATTTTATAGAGATGTAAAAAAAGAATATGATTTAGCAAAGATGATTAGCTGCGGAATAGATGATAAAAATATCATGGAAGAAGATTTTAAAGCTATAAGAGGAACTGCTAAAGATAATGCTTTTGTTGTAAAATATAAAAATGATGTGGAAACAAAAATAGAAGATATAAATAAATTAATAAAAAAGCTAGGAAATTAATAGATATGAGAATATATTCACTTTCAATAAATATAACTATAGGTTTTGAGGACATAATAGAAGCTACTATAGAAAGCGGCGAACTAGATATATTAGGTTACAATATAGAGTTTCCTATAAACAATAATAACATTGCTATAGTTAATATATATAATGAAAACCAAGAAAAACTAGAAGACAATTTAAATATAATAAAACAAAATATTGATGGTATAACAGAATATAATTATGAAATAAAAGAGCTAAACTCAGATGAATATTTAACATCATATATGGCATTTTTAAAACCTTTTAAAGTTGGAGAAATAAGTATAATACCAAATTTAAAAGATGAGAATAATAATGAAGATGGACTATATATAGCTAAGCAATACGCATTTGGTACAGGTACTCATGAAACAACATTCTTAGCTTTAAATATGATTAATGAATACTCCCAAAACAATAATATTTCTTCTAAAACCATAGCTGATATTGGATGCGGTAGTGGTATACTTTCTTTATTTTGTTACAAATTAGGTGCTAGAAATATTACCTCTGTAGATATTGACAATGATGCTGTTAATTGTACTTTAGATAATGCCAAATATAATAATATAAAATTAAATAATGTTTTTTTAGGAAGTGCTGATAGTTTAAGTAATTTTCAATATGATTTAGTAATAGCAAATATTGAAACAGATATACTAATAGAGATATTACCTAATTTGAAAAAAATATTAAAAGAAAATGCACATTTAATATTATCTGGAATATTAGCAGAAAAAGAAAGTTTTATGAATGAAGCTATAAAACAAAATAATCTAACTATATTAAATAGAAATCAAAAAAATGATTGGGTATCTATTCTTTTAAGATAATTTTTTATAAGATATATAAATTTTATAGAGCATTTTTTAAATCGTTGGTGGCATCTTCTGGTGTAATTGAGTTTATAAAAACACCGCTTCCAAGTTCATATCCAGCAAGTTTACTCATTTTAGGCATTATATCTAAAAACCAGTGGCTTGAATGGGAATATTTTTTTTCTAATGCTGGTGTAAGTGTATGAAGCACATAATTAAAACTAATTTCTCCAAGTACCTTATTAATTCTATTAAATATATCTTTAACAATATTTGCAAATTGAGATATACAATCTTCAGAATATACTATGCTATCTGAATGTTTTTTGGGTAATATATAAATTTGGTATGGAGATTTTGAAGCAAAAGGAGATATAGCTATAAAGTCATTGTTTTCACATATCACTCTTTCATTAATTTTTTTCTCTTCTTCTATCATACTACAATAAACACATTTTTTATTTTCATTATAATATTCTAAAGAGCCATATATCTCTTCCATTATTTGAATAGGTACAAATGGCGTTGTCATCATCTGGGCATGTGAATGTACTAAGCTAGCTCCAGCCTCCCTTCCAAAGTTTTTAAAAAGTAAGCTATATAGCATATCTTTTTCTTTTGATAATTCTAAAAATCTCATTATTATAGCTTCAAATATAAAAAATAAATCTTTTTCTTTAGCATTATAATAATTAAAACTATGATTAGGATTTTCTATAATAACATCATGAAAACCTTTACATATATCTGCTTCAAAAAAATCATTTCTATTTGGTAATTCATTAGGATTACTTTGTGCTATTATTGGATATTTATTTGGTACAATTCTTACAATCCAATTTTTATTATCATCAAATATTATAGTAGAATGTTCAGGAGTTTTATCCTCATTTCCTTTACAAAATGGGCAAGTATTATCAGAAGTTAATATAGTATGCTTCTCTTCAATATTAATATAATCACTTGGTCTTCCCATTCTTTCGGAAGCTATAATGACAGATTGTTTAGTAACTGGGTCTTTTCTTATATGAGGCATTAACCTATTAGCCTTTTAATCTTATCTTTAATTTCTGTAAGATTACCAGATTTTAATATATATCCATCAGCATTCCATACTTGAAACTCATGTCTATAATTATTATAGGCAGTACATATTATAATAGGCAATTCTCTATGATTTTCACGAACCTTTCCAAGAAAGTCTAATCCGTCCATTTTAGGCATTTTTATATCTAATGTTATCAAATCTATATGTGGATTATCTTTATTAATCATTTCTAGGGCTTCTTCTCCGCTGTCTGTGGATACTACATTATATCCCTCATCTTTAAACTCTTCTTCGAAAAGTGTTCTAATGCTTTTTTCATCATCAAGAACTAATATAGTTTTCTTAGGCATATAAATGCTCCTTAATAATCTTAATTTATATTATAATTATACAATAAAAAAAGTCAAATAGATTTTTACACAATAAATATAACAATATTTCATAAAAAGTGTCAATAGTATTTTTCAACTATTTCTTTTCGCTATCTATAGATTTTTGATAAGTTGCCACCAAAGCTTCTATCATACCACTCCTTATAGATTTTTCTTCCAATACTTCAACACCCTTTATAGTAATACCAGCAGGCGTACAAACATTATCTTTTAATTCAGCAGGATGTTTTTTAGATTCCAAAACCATAGAACCAGCACCTTTAAATACTTGACTTGCAATCTCTATAGCACTTTTTCTATCAATCCCCATTAACACTCCAGCATCACTCATAGCCTCTATTAATATATACATAAAAGCAGGCGAACAACCAGCCATAGCATTATAAGCATGTATTTTATCTTCTGGTATTACTTTAACCATCGCAACTTTACTTAAAAGCTCAACTATAGCCTCTTCAACTACTTTGTTTTTAGACTCTACAACAGATATAAATCCATTACAAGTTTTTACAGGAGTATTAGGCATTATTCTAATAATATTTTCTGTATTGAATAACTGCTTTAATTCAGCAACAGAAACAGAAGCAGCAACACTCACTATTGTGGCATCTTTTTTTATACTATTTTCTATCTCTTTAGCAATATCTTTAACCATATAAGGCTTCACTGCTATAAATAAAATATCTGCTTCTTCTGCTATTTTTTTATTATCATTAAATGTTTTTATTTCAATATTTTTTTCTATCTTTTCTTTTTTTTCTTTTGTCTTTACACTTGCTATTATAGTATTTTTATTTATGCCAGCCTTAATAAAACCTTCTATTAAAGCTAACCCCATAGCACCAGCACCAATAAATCCTATCATTATCTATCTCCTTTATTATCATTTTTATAACTATTTGGAACTACCATCATAGTGCCAAGCATTTTAGCTAGTATTTTATTCTCTTCATCTAAAACATTAGCCTCAACAACTATTAAACTTTTTCCTGCCTTCAAAACTTCTCCAACACATCTTACTTTTTTACATACAACAGGACGAAGATAATTAATTTTTAAATCAGATGTTACAACATGATTTTCTTCTTTAAGAACACTAAAAGCAGCAAAACCAGAAGCAGTATCAAGCATAGTAGCAACCATTCCACCATGCATAAACCCTAAAGCTTGAGAGAACTCTTTTTTATTTTCCAAAGATATTACAACTCTTCCAACATCTGCCTCTTCTAATTTGCAATCTATAAAATTTAAAAAATCCTGTTTATAAAATATATCAGAGAGCCTTTTGTATACATTTTCTTGCATGTAGTATTTTTCCTTTATGCATTACTTTCCCATTCATAATCATAATCATATTTTTTATAATTACCTTTAAACACAACGCCTTTTACAACTAACTTTTCATCTAATATAACTAAATCAGCAATATATCCCTCTTTTATTCTTCCATATTTATCATCTATTCCCATAACCTTAGCAGGATAAAGTGAAGCCATCTTTAAAGCCTCTTCAACTGTAGCTCCAACCTGATTAACAACATTTCTTACAGACTGACTCATAGTAATAGAAGCCCCTCCCAAAGTACCATTATCATCTATAAGCCTGTTTCCATCTCTATGTATCTTTTTACCAGCCCAAATATATTCTTTTATTTCTGGAGCAGCAGCAGGAGCTATGGCATCAGTTACAATACAAATATGCCCTGTCTTTAATTTGTAAGCAAGCTCCACAGAAGCAAAATCACAATGCACTCCATCACATATTAAACCAGCATACATATCCTTAGTTTCAAGCACAGCTCCAACAGCACCAGGCTCTCTAGAACCCCAAGGACGCATAGCATTAAATAAATGAGTTGCAAAAGTTATTCCATAAGGTATTTTTTCTTTTATTTCATTATAAGTACCATTAGTGTGCCCTACAGATACTACTTTTCCAGCCTTAGCAAATGCTTCTATTACTTTACCGTCCACCATCTCTGGAGCAACTGTTACCATAACACATTTTGAAGCATTAATTTTCTTTATCATATTCATATCAGCTTCTCTTATAAACTTCTCATTATGAATACCTCTTTTTTCATGAGATATATAAGGACCTTCAAAATGTATGCCAAGCACTCCAATAACTGATAAATCTTCTATGCTATTAAATAAATCTATAATCTTTAACATATACTCATCACCATTTGTAATTACTGTAGGCAAATAAGAAGTGCATCCATATCTCTGACAAACTTCATTCATATTTTTTAATGTATCTACTGTAGGGCTAGCATTAATATCATATCCTCCTATACCATTAACTTGCAAATCTATATATCCAGGAGCTACTATTTTTCCTCCTAAATCTATTCTTGTAATTACAGCATCAACGTCTATTTCTTTCTCTACACTCTTAATAATATTATTTTCTATTACTATACAATGCCCGTCTATAAACTTTTCTCCATCAAATATTCTAATGTTTGTAAGAGCATAATAAGATTTATAAAGCCCTTTAATAAGTTCTTTAGGGTGTAGACTTTTACTCTCTAAACTCTTAGCATATTTATAAGTTTTTACTTTTAAATCGCTGCTTGACTCTTCATCTGCTACAATTATAAGCTTTTTGTGTTCCTGTAAAACAGAAGTAGGGTAGAACTGACTTATTGCTCCCTCAACACAATGAGCCAAAGCATCAGATACATCATAACCATTGGCCATAACAAGTATATATCTTGCATTAAAAGCCTCTTCAAAGCCCAGAGTAAATCCTTCCCTTGGAAACATCTCTACAGGCATATTAAATTTTCTTGCCTCATAGCTTCTAATTATCTCACTTATTTTTTTATCCCTCACGCTTCCTTCTAATGATGAGCTTGGTGTATTAAGTAAAAAACTTCCATCTTCTGCTAAATTATCTATTAGCAATGTTATATTTCCAAGTTTTTTAATTAGATTTGACATTCTCTTTGCTTCTTTTTTTCTATCTGTAACTTTACTATTAAATAGATGTACATTTTCTTTAGGTATATCGATATATTTAAGAAAATTTTCTTCTAAATATTTTTGTGATATGTCAGAATCTATATATTCACCAGAAGAAACTATATGTATATTTTTAAACGATACTATATTGTCATTATAAAAAGATAATAATTTTTCATAATAAGCTTTATTTACATGCCTTAAAGGAAAAGATAATACAAAAGGCTTTTTTCTATCAGAATAATCTAATATACATTTTACAGTATAATATGCTGCCCATTCATAAACGCTTTCATTAGTTATAATTATTCTCATATATTCTCCTTAAAATAATTTTTGTTTTATTTTCATCGATACAGTTTGACTAGATAATCTCAAAGATGATTCATAATCCGCTATTACAGTAACATCACCATGTTTTTGTAATTTGCTTAGGGGTGAAGAATTACTTATACCACATTCTAAGCAATCTCTAAGAGAGCAAGAATTTTCTATTCCAGATGATGTAAGTAAAATTGTATCAACTATATCTATAATCCCCATTCCCATACTAAATACCATAGTTGGTACTTCTTTTTCAAATTTAGTCTCAATAGCTTTTATAGAATGTTCACTTAATGTTTTTAATCTAAACAATGATGATAGTGATGACATTCTTTCATTTCCTGCTGAAGTAGAATCTGGTGTAAGCGAATACCATATAACATCAAACCTTCCTATTTTTTCTATTGTTTTTAATTGTTTTTCCATTTGACTTTCATCTTTACTTCCATCAAATAAAAATTGATTTTTTTTAGGAATATTTAATTTAGAAAGTAAGTTTTCTTTTAAAAAATATGCTTTACTGTTTTTATCATCTTGAGATAATCCAACATATTCTGATTGCTGAAAAATAAATATGTTTTTAAAATTAATATTATAATTTTTTACATTTTCTATTATTGCTTTATAAATATCTTTAGTATCATTTTCGCTAGAAACAGAAATATAGAGTTTTTCTTTTGTTTTTTGTTTCTTTTCTAAAAAATGCAAAATATGATTTGCTGTAAAATATGTATAATCCTTATAGGAATCTGCTATATATATATT